>JAEWMT010000119.1 GCA_023393095.1 Bacillota bacterium | reverse complement strand
GTACCGGGCATCATGGGAGAAGTACCGGTAGGACTGCCTGTACCGGGCATCATAGGAGAAGTACCGGGCATCATAGGAGAAGTACCGGGCATCATGGGAGAAGTACCGGGACTAGTGGAAACACCTGGGGCAGTAGGAGCAGTACCGGTTCTAGGCATGACAGGAGAAGTGCCAGTGGGGCTTCCTGTCCCTGTCCCCGGCGTGGTAGGAGTTGTTAAAGTTCCGGGTCTTGTTGTAGCAGCACCCGGAGCAGTAGTTCCTCTTTGAGGCATTCCTGAAGTATTATCTGGTGTCATTTGACCCGGACGGTTTTGACCTATCGGAGAATTAGGCTGAGTAGTTTGGTTAGTTGTACCGGGGGACTGATTGGTTGAACCTCCGGGAGAACGCATGTTTTGGGAGTTGAGATAAGAATTTGGCACCTTATTATTTCTTTCGGAGCCATAACTTCTGCCGATTGTATATGACATATAAGTACTCCTAAGCTTTTTGTAATTAATATATGCAATGGGAAATGGAATGTGAAATTTGGAACTATATTAACATAAAACAAATATTAAGATAAATTTATAATAATTAGGTTGTACTATCAGGGAAAAGACATTAAAATAGAGAATGAATGAGTTCACAGCCTGTCAATATCTGTGAGTTCATGATAGAATAAATGGAATGGACGAAATAATGGATCAATTGATTAGAAAAGTGTTTGAAGATACAATAAACAATGATTTGAATAATATAATAATCAGTAATTCATCTGATAGAGAGAAACTATTAAAAATAAAAATCCGCCCAGTAATGTTAAAGGATAAACTGTATTATCAGGCTTCCGAATATATAGGTAGTAAAGTCCTTCATTCGAATTATCTTCGTGAGGAATTAATCAATATGCTGCCGGATTGGTTTGAGGGACTCTTTCGTCAGGCAGAAATAACTACGAGAAAAGAGAAAGTGATTCTCCTGATTAGTAAAAAAGGTAAAGTAACTGTTAATCATAAATTGGTAAAAATAAGTACTAAAAATAGCGATACAAATAATGATATAATCTCTGATAATAAAAATGATGAGGCGATGTTACACAACAAAAGAAAGAATTATATTCTTAAAGAAGGAGAACCTCTTCCTTTCTTAATTGATCTGGGGGTTATGACCAAAGATGGACTTGTAGTGAAAGCAAAGTCTGATAAATTTAGGCAGATCAACCGGTTCCTGGAATATATTGAAGATATCCTGCCATATTTAGAAAAGGGAAAAGAACTTACAATTCTTGATTTTGGTTGCGGAAAATCATATCTGACCTTTGCTATGTATTATTATCTTAGAATATTAAAGGGTTACCAGATCAATATCATTGGCTTGGATTTAAAATCAGATGTGATACAAAAGTGTAATGAATTAAGTAAGAAATATCATTATGATAAGCTTCTTTTTCTGGAAGGAGATATTGCCTCCTATCGGGGCAGTACTTCTGTTGATATGGTGGTTACTCTGCATGCCTGTGATACAGCTACAGATTATGCTTTATATAAGGCTGTTAATTGGGGAGCACAGATTATCCTGTCGGTGCCCTGCTGTCAGCATGAATTGAATGGACAGATACAGAATACAACCTTGAAGCCTATTTTAAAATATGGGATCGTCAAGGAACGTATATCAGCCTTAATAACGGATGCATTTAGAGCAGAGCTTTTAGAGACACAGGGTTATAGAGTGCAGCTGCTGGAATTCATTGATATGGAACATACGCCGAAGAACATATTAATCAGAGCTGTAAAGCGAAGTAAGGCGGATCAGCTTACCGGGAATAAAGAAGCGGAATTAAAAAACTGTATGGAATTTTTAGGAGTTTCTCCATGTCTTTCAAATCTTTTAAAGGAAAGATAACAGAATAGGCTCAAGGTATCATGGAGGTATAGATGTTAAAGCATATTTATCGGGTAATTATTTTAATTGTTATATTTACGGGAGCGCTTATTTATTTTGGCAGGAATATTAAAGAGGTTAAGTTTAACTATGATAATACCACACAGATGAAATCATCAAAGTTTCCTTTGATTACAATAAAGAAAGACAATAGTACAATTAATATGTTACATGGATACAGTACCAATATGGCAGCCAATTTGGTTAGAGAGTCTGTTATTCCACTGGGTACGGATAAGACCTTTGCGGTGCAGTTCGGTAAAGGTGGTCCTGAAATTAAAAAATTAAACTATGAGGTTAGGGAGTTTGTTGGAAATACATTAATTGAATCTAATTCAATTAGCGTATTTGAAGAGAATGAGGACAAGAAGTCAGCCAGAATTAAGTTGAATTCTCAGCTGACTTCCGGTAAGGAATATGCGGTTAAAATTACGCTGATTACCAGTAAAAGCCAGAAAATATATTATTACCAACGTATTAAAATATATGACGTAGAGCATTTAAAAGAAATATTAGATTTTATTCAATACTTTCAGAATACTATTATAAATAAGAATAAGGCGGAAGACATTATCAAGTATTTAGAGCCCTTAAGTAATGCAGATAATTCTTCCTTGTCCTATGTCAATATTCATTCTAGCTTCGATCTGGTATGCTGGGGAAAACTGAAACCGGTTATATTAACTGATATCATTCCTACGGTAAAGGAAGTATATCAGGATTCGGCTTCAGTTGAATTAAATTATTATATTGAGGCTAAGGTTGCTGGGGCTACTGAGAGGTATCACGTAACCGAATTTTATCGTGTCGCTTATTCTCCTGACCGGATGTACCTTCGTAATTATGAACGCCACATGGAAGCAATCTTTGATACCAGTTTGGCAAGTTTATCTAAAAGTGAATTTAAACTGGGTATTACCTCGGATAAATCAGTTAACTATATTGCTGGAGAGGATCCTAAAAAACTGGCATTTATAAGAAATAAGGATTTGTATTTCTATGATATGAAAAAAAATGAAATTACCAGAGTATTCTCATTTAAAAAGGAAGAGCCTAATTATTTAAGGGATTATTATGACCAGCATGATATCCGCCTTTTGGATATGGATAAAGAAGGCAATATACATTTCCTTGTATACGGCTATATGAACCGGGGTCAATATGAGGGCAGAGTAGGGGTAATACTTTACCATTATATCCGGGCAGAACAGCGTATTGAAGAGATGGTTTATATTCCAGCGGAAGAACCTTATCAGAGCTTGAAGGAAAATATCGGTGAATTATGTTATATAAATGCTAATAATATTTTTTATATTCAGATGTATGATACAATCTACGCTTATAATCTGACAACCGGTAAAATATCTGAAATCGCAACGGATATAAGGAAGAACCAGGTAGTTATGCTGAAGGACATTGATTATGTAGTTTGGCAGGAAAACTCTAATCTGAAAAAATCGAAAAATATCAGCATTATGAATTTGGAATCCGGAAAAACAGAGTCAATCAGTGCCGAAAATGGATATAATATCCGGTTGCTGGATATGATAGATAACAATATTATTTATGGATTTGTAAGAGAAGATGATATTACTTCTTCGATTGATGGAAGCATATTCGCACCGCTTAGTACTGTAAATATTGCTTCTGTTGATAAAACCATTTTAAAGAACTATAAAAAGAAGAACTATTACGTTACTGGAATTACGGTGAAGGATAATGTAGTTGAACTACGCAGGGTTAAGAAGAGTGCAAATGGCACCTATGAATCCGTATCAAAAGACTATATTATGAATCAGGAGGAGTCAAAAACAGCGATAATAGACGTTCACTCCAGAGTATCTGAGCAGGCACTTACGGAATATTATATGTCACTGCCAACCGGTTTTGTTATGGAGAAGGTTCCAAAGTCACTATATACTACCAATACGATAATATCAAAGGATCCCACGATCAGACTACCGGAAAGAGAGCAAAAACATCTGTATTATTATCCCTATATTCCGGGTGGTATTGCTGGTGCCTATGAAAAGGCGGCAGATGCAATTGAGAAAGCAAGGGATGGCATCGGTGTAGTAGTAAATAGTAACCAACAATTGGTTTGGGAGAGGGGAATAAGATTACCAAGTTATTCAATTTCCAGGTTGAAAGATTTACCATGGTCACCATCCTCGAGCAATACAGTAGCAAGCTGCCTCAAACTGGTACTGGAATATCAGGGTATTACCGTATCTATGAATCAGCTAAATACGGACAACAGCTCTGCTTACGATATATTTAAAAAACACTCAAAATATACACCGGTGCGTTTAACCGGA
Source organism: Bacillota bacterium (assembly GCA_023393095.1). Lineage (GTDB taxonomy): Bacteria > Bacillota > Clostridia > Lachnospirales > Lachnospiraceae > Mobilitalea. The sequence continues at coordinate 2,570 of JAEWMT010000119.1, read as the reverse complement.
ATTACTCTTGATGACGCACTATATTATGTATCCGAGGGCAGACCGGTCATTGCCATGACTGATTCTAAAAAGGCGGTTATCATTTATGGATATGATGCTTTTAATATTATGGTAATTGATCCGACAACCAGTATTGTGAGAAAAATGGGTATTCAGGACAGTACAAATTTGTTTGATAAGGCCGGTAATGTATTCCTTTCCTATCTGGAGGAGTAATCATAGTAACTTAATAATAAGGAATGATTTCGTATCATAATTTTTTAATATAAGGAGACGAATAAAATGGATGAAAGAATTAAGGTATTAGCTCATAATTTGGTTAATTACTCCATGGAGGTGAAAAAGGGGGATAAGGTTTGTATCCATTATATCGGGGCTTCTACGAAGGATCTTGCCAGGCAGCTGGTGAAAGAGGTATATGCAGTAGAGGCAGTTCCTTTTGTACACTATACCGATGTAAAGTTACAGAGAGAAATACTTTTAAATTGTAATGAAGAACAGATGTCACTGATGGCTAAAATTGATGCAGCCGAGATGGATCAAATGGACTGTTATGTTGCTGTGCGCGGAGCGGATAATATATCGGAGCTTGCCGATGTTCCTTCGGAAAAAATGAATTTATATGAAACCTATTACCAGACTCCGGTTCACCATGATATCAGGGTAAAGAAAACCAGATGGGTAGTGCTTCGATATCCAAATGATGCTATGGCTCAGTTGGCAAATATGAGCGTTGAGGCTTTTGAAGACTTTTACTTCAGAGTTTGCAATTTGGATTATTCTAAGATGGGCGAAGCAATGAAAAGTCTGATTGAGTATATGAACCGGACTGATAGAGTCAGAATTGTCGGGCCAGGCACGGATCTTAGCTTTTCCATTAAAAATATTCCTGCTATTCCCTGCGCGGGGGATCGGAATATTCCGGACGGAGAGGTCTATACAGCACCAGTAAGGAATTCCATTAATGGTACTTTAACCTATAATACCCCTGCAGTATTTCAGGGCTTTACCTTTGAGAATATTTCCTTCCGGTTTGAGAATGGTAAGATCGTGGAGGCAAAGGCAAATGATAGCAGCCGTATTAATCATATATTGGATATTGATGAAGGAGCGCGCTATATTGGTGAATTTGCTATTGGTGTAAATCCTTATATTCTAAAACCGATGAAGGATACCCTGTTTGATGAAAAAATAATGGGTTCATTTCATTTCACACCCGGAAATTGCTATACCGAAGCGCCTAACGGCAATTCTTCTGCAATTCATTGGGATCTTGTTTGCATTCAAACACCTGAATATGGTGGCGGCGAAATATATTTTGATGATGTTCTGATCAGAAAGGATGGACGCTTCGTAGTGAAAGAACTGGAGTGTTTAAATCCGGAGAATTTGATATAAGGGAATTAAGGTGTTGAGCGTAACTGTTGTTATTATATTTTCATGCTGGCTTCGACGGATGAGTTGGAATTCACTAATGGTTTTCTCATAAGGTAAGGCAGTACAGAAAAACGCAAACTCCTCGCGAGGCTCGTCAGACAGTGCGTTTTTCTGTACGATACCTTATTCGATAACCATAAGTGAATTGACCAACTCACCGTAAGGCGCCATCATAAAAATATAATAACAACAGTTACGGGATAACATGTTTTTTAGTTGATATTTATGTAATAATTGTTAGAGTTTTATGATGGGAATTGTTTTTAAAAGATGGGAATTGTTTTGAAAGATAGGAATTGATTTTAAAAGATAGGAATTGATTTATAAGATGGGAATTGATTTATAAGGTGGTAATTGATTTAAAAAATGGTAATTGATTTCAAAGATGGGGATTGATTTATAAGGTAGGAATTAATTAGATGATGGAAGCTGATTTGAAAGATGGATTTGGGTTTTTAGAATGGAATAATGTATAAAAGATGGAATTGGTTAACCGTAAGAACAGTCTTAAGGAGGAAGGTATGAAATTACTGACAGCAGCAATACCATGCTATAATTCGGCGGCCTATATGAGCCATGCAATTGATACTTTATTATCCGGTGGAGATGAGATGGAAATTATCATTGTTAATGATGGCTCTACCGATGATACTCAGAAAGTTGCGGAGGAATATCAGGCAAAATTTCCGGATATAATTAAGGTAATCAGACAGGAAAATGGAGGTCATGGAGAAGCTGTCAATACAGGTCTGGCAAATGCATCGGGCTTGTATTTTAAGGTCGTTGACAGTGATGATTGGGTAAGTGAAAGTGCCCTTGCACAGGTAATGGAGGTACTTAAAAACCTGATTGCTGATGGGAACAGTCCTGACTTATTTCTAGCGAATTATGTTTATGAAAAGGTAGATGCAAAGAAAAAGAAGGTAATTAATTATAACTGGGCACTTCCCAAGGATCAGATTTTTACATGGGATAACATCATGCATTTTAAACAGAGCCAGAACATTCTGATGCATTCTACGATTTATCGTACAAAACTGCTGAAAAGTTGTGGAATTCATCTACCGAAGCATACTTTTTATGTGGACAACATCTTTGTATATCAGCCGTTACCTTATGTTAAAACCTTGTAT
>JAEWMT010000097.1 GCA_023393095.1 Bacillota bacterium | reverse complement strand
GAATTGGCAAAGTCAATGATTAGCCGAAAGGTAATTGATGATAATTCCTGGGGCTACGATCATGGAACATGGTCTGTTCTTCATAGAATATATCCGGAGGCAGAGATACCGGTATTTCAGCTTAGTGTGGATAGAAATGCTTCGACTGAACAACATTACAGAATTGGTCAAGAACTATCTGGACTTCGGGAACAGGGTGTATTAATATTCGGAAGCGGTAATGTTGTCCATAATCTTGCGAGAATCAACTGGGATATGGAAGTTGGCGGATACTCTTGGGCAGAAGAATTTGACAATTATATTATACAGAATGTCATAGAACGCAAGGACGAGAATGTAATCGATTATCATAAAGCAGGGAGTTCCTCAACCCTGGCGTTTACCACTTTGGATCATTTTGCACCACTTTTGTATGTATTAGGAGCAGCAAAGGAGCAGGAACAGATAACCGTATTTAATAAAGAATGTGTTCTGGGCTCTCTTTCCATGACAGGTTACTTATTTGAATAAACTGACATTTTATAAACTGACATTTTATTAACTGTATATAAGGAAAGGTTGGTAATTGTATGAAGAAATGCAGAGTGATAAAAGAAGTTAGGGGCCAAAGTGCAATTGATGGAGCAGGAGTCCACTTAGTGCGGGTTCTTGGTAATAATGATGTAAAGGATTTTGATCCTTTTCTTATGTTGGATTCTTTTGATACGACGAATGCCTCTGATTATATTGCCGGATTTCCCATGCATCCTCATAGGGGTATTGAGACGATAACGTATCTGATTTCAGGTGAAATAGAACATGAGGATAGCTTGGGAAACAAAGGAAGCATACACTCGGGCGAAGCACAATGGATGACAGCAGGAAGCGGTATATTACATCAGGAAATGCCTCAAACATCCGAAAGAATGCTGGGCTTTCAATTATGGTTAAATCTACCTCGCTCAGAAAAGATGGTTGAACCGAATTATATGGATATTACGAAAGAACAAATTGCGCTGAAGCGTATGGAAGGTGCAGAGATTCGTGTTCTGTCAGGAAGTTTTGAGGAGGCGACAGGTGTAACTCCCAGGTATCTTCCTGCATCGATTTATGACATATCCCTTTCCAAAGGAAGAAAGATAGATATACCGGTTAAACCGGAGGAAACTCCTTTTATATTTTTCATTGAAGGGGATGCCTTGATTGAAGGAAGACGAATATTAGATAAGACAGCAGTGTTATTTGACAGCGGTGATAGTATAGCAGTTCATGCTTCACCTGATTCGGATTCAAGGTTTATCTTCTTCTCAGGAAGGCCGCTTAAAGAGCCGATTTCTTGGGGTGGCCCCATAGTTATGAATACACAGGAGGAATTAATGACTGCATTTGACGAATTGAGACAGGGTACCTTTATAAAGCACAAATAATAAATATTGATTATCTTTCCCAATTTAGAAAAAGAGTAATAGAAGGAGTGTTAAAATAATTTCAAGAACATGGCATGGAATTGTTCCAATTAAAATGAAGGATGCATTTGAAAAATATGAGTATGAAACAAGTGTAAAAGATACTCTGGCGATTAAAGAAAACAAAGGAGCTTTTTTGAAAATTGTTGAACAAGGTGAGTATGCTCATTTCTTTTTATGTACAAAATGGGATTCCATGGCAAGTATGATAGCATATGCAGGTGATAATCCAACAATTGCAGTAACCTATCCGGAAGACGATCAATACGGACTGATCTCAGATCCAATTGTAATTTTACAAGAGGTAACAGATGAGCGGAATCCTTTTTCGTAAATCTGGCATTGTGATAACACAAGCCTTGGCTATTATAAAGTTTTATAAAAATTATATTATTAAATGATCCAGCTTTATCCTTGTAAGAGTGATAATTTTCTATATTGATGATTTTATAGAAGCATCATACTTTACTTACAGATAAAAAATTCATAAATCCCAGACTTTTCGAAGTCTGGGATTTGTTTATGCACAAAAAAAAGAACTGCCAAAATTTTTTTCGTATGGCAGTTCCTTAATTTCTTACATTACATTATATTTAAAAGAATTACGGTATAAGCAGCTACAATTATAGTTAATACGAGTGCCAGTACGAATGCTGTACGAATTACTTTATGTTCTTCTCCGATTTTATCAATCGAAGCGGCAGCATTTTGAAGCTTGGCAGGAGAGATAACACTTGCCAGTCCGGCACCGAAAGCCAAGGCGGCTGTTATTATGATGAGATGTGTTTTATTAAGGCCAAGGGTACTTGCGGTTTTTAATGTATAGTTTGCAAACATAGCAATTGAGGAAGCTTCACTACCTGTAAGAAAACCGCTGAACAAACCGATAAAGGAAACAATTCCACCATATATGTTATGAAATACCTGTGCAGAGGCATCCGCTAGGATTCGAACCATATTCATACCATCCTCAGTTGTTTTGGTAGACATATTATAGCCGGTAGTGTTCATAACTTCACCGATTGCAAAAAATATAGCAGCAGAATAGATTGGTCTGGGGGCTCTTTTCAGCCAGGTAGAGCAGGTATCCTTTATTTGCTGTTTGGATGGACGAAGAATGATCATAGACAATAAAACACTTACTAAAATCCAGGTATATGCATTCCAAAGTGCTCTGGTATAAATTGGGGAACCATCTGCACATAATCCATTAATTGGAAGTAATAAGGTTCGATATAAATAATTGAATATATCCTTAGGTATATTAAGTACCAGTATTAATACGATTAGTAAAAACCATGGGGTACAGGCCTTCCATAAAGGATATGCTTTCTCATATTCCAGTTCTTCTTTTGTTAGGCGGCTTTTATCAATTATTTTATTACCTGTTATTTTTAAGTATAGAAGCATGACAAAGATCACTGCTAGTCCACTAAGGAGACCGGTTAATACAACCAGATTGTCCACACGGTTAGTAAAGTAAGAAACTACACCGATTACGAATCCGGTAATGAGGCAAGGAAGCATTCCTTCTTTGAGAGCCTTCCACTTACCTACAATCCAAAGCATACAGAAACCTATTAGTGTTGATACCAAAGGAAGGAAGGGATAGAATATCATTCCTGCCTGAGAAAGGGTAATTTCATTTCCGGGGCCCAAGAATTTATTCGCAATATCAACGAATACGACGATTGGCGCACCCAATAAAGCATATGTACATAAGGAATCATAACCGATTGCAGGAAGTGCAATTGCTACATAGGTGGAGTAACCTAGTGCAATTAAAATCGGGGGAAGTAAGGAAACTGGAGTTGCTCCTACGGAAACCATCAATGTTCCAAAACCGATATTAACAATCATGATTTGTACAGCGCGATTTTTATTTGAAATTGTTTTAATAAAGATAATGATACGCTTTAAGGCACCGGTTTTCTCCATATAAGCCATTTGAAATAGAGAAGTGGCCACAATTAAAGATACAGAAAATGATTTAATTAAGCCAGCGGCAGTGGAACGAAGAATTACTTCCGGTGAGGTTTTGAAGAAAAAGAATGCAATGACTGCGATTAACAACCAACCTGCAGTTCCACTTAGATCGGCAGGCTTTTTCCAAATGATAAGCAGGCACAAAATAAGTATAATAGGTAATAAAGTTAATAATAGAGATGAAAATGACCACATAATAAAAAACCTCCATGATTTTTCACTTTAAAGTAATAAAGTATAATTACTATTTTACATGGAATTCTATAAAAAAGAAAGTACTTTTTTTATAAATTAGCAGTAATTTTTAGAAAAATGAGGTAAAACTGCGCGTGCAACCTCTAACCTGTCAGCTATGGGTTTCAGCGAAATAGGAATATGCTTAGACGAAACCCGTATCCATTGAAAGAAGCTCATATGTATGCTAAAATATTACATAAATAAGTTGAAGTTAACTAATAGCCACGTGGATTATAAAAGAGAGCATTGTACAACAAGACGACTGACTTGGTTTTATGCTACCCTATATTCAAAGGAGGTGGTGATATGTATGCATGGGATGCAATTCAAAAATCACTTGATTATATTGAAGATAACTTATCAAATGACTTGAAAATCGAATCTCTCGCAAAGGTCGCATCATTATCGCCCTATTATTTCCAACGTTTGTTCAGTCGTTTGATAAAAAAAACGTTGTACGAATATATTAAGCTTCGAAGGTTGGCAAAAGCTTCTGAAGTTTTGCAAAACAGAGAAATTCGAATTGTCGATGTAGCCCTTGATTATGGATTTTCAGATCATGCAGGTTTTACACGTGCCTTTAAGACAGCATATGGTATCACTCCGGAAGAGTATCGGAATAATCCCGTCCTACTGAATCATTTTATTAAACCGGACTTGGTTTTGAACTTTGTCACGATTGATGAAAATGTACCGTTGATAACGGATGGCATTGTTGTTGAGGTATTCCGCAAAAAACTGGATCAATCACACATCTATGCCGGAATTTTGAGGGAAGTGCCGATGAAAGAACTTGGCGGAGGCAGGATTACCGGTATTGCCACAGCCGGGCAAATCTGGGATACTTTCCACAGAGAAAAAGAGGATATACCTAATTTACTACCGGGCGGCAATGAATTTGGAGTGATGTTTAAAGGAGCTTCAGGAGAAAGATGCTGTTACTATCTGGCAGGAGCAGAAGTTGAACAAGCTACAAATACAAAAGGGTATGATACCTTTACTCTTCCATGTGGTGAATATGCGGTCTGCCGTTTTGAAGCGGAGACATTTGCCGAATTGATCAGTTCGGCAGTTTTTAAAGCCTCTTCCTTCTTATTTGGCTGGATGAAGGAGCATAATTTAATCTGCGGGGATTTTGCAGCAGAGATATACTATGATATTGGTCAGGAGGTTAGCTGTATGGAACTATGGCGGCCGATTATTCCGTCTCATGAGATAAATGAAATAACAGAAATTTGGAATGTAACGGACAAAACCCGGAAACCATCGATGGAAACCATTAATTCATATGTAAACTACCCTTTATGGAATGAATTATGTATCTATGTAGAAGAACAATATAAGATAAAACCAATTTTCGAATATAGTAGCTGCTCCATGCAGCCGGGGTGGAATGTGAAATATAAAAAGGCGGGCCGTACACTGTGTACTCTTTATCCTGATAAAGGTTCTTATATTGCTCTTATTGTGATTGGCGAGCGTGAGCGGGTAGAAGCCGAATTGGCACTCCCTTCTTTTACAGAATATCTTCAACAGTTGTATTATCAAACTAAGATCGGCATGGGTCAGAGGTGGCTTATGATTCACGTCACAGATAGAGCAATATTGGAGGATGTAATTCAATGCATCATGATCCGAAGAGGATCAAAAAAGTGATAAAAATCAATTAAAGGATGATCCCAAGATTTTAGAACAAGCCTAAATTATATCAGGAGTATCTTAATGAATAATAAAAAACCTAGTCTCTATTTAGAAAAAGGGTTAAATATCCAACTAAATGAAACGGTAGAAAAGATGATAAATGAATACTGTGCTATAAAGCTTTTCTCAAAAGAGTCAATCTTACTTCTACAAGGGGAATGTGCATCTAACTTATATTTTATTATAAAGGGGTTAATCAGAGGTTATTATATCGATGAGGAAGGTAAGGATATTACAAAATGTTTTGCATTGGAAAATGAATTTTTTTCGTCGGAGGGATTCAGAACGAATAAAGCTTCTACGTTTCATATTGAAAGCTTAGAAGACAGTACTTGTATTCAGATTCCGTATCATTTGCTACGTATGATAATGGCTGAACATGGTGATGTCTATAAGATATTTAACCAATATTTATTAACTGTATTTCAGCAATTAGAAGACAGATCGAGGGATTTTGCCATGAAGAGTGCAAAAGACAGATACATAGAATTCATTGAACAATATCCGGAATTGGAAAAACGGATACCTCAGAATATAATTGCATCCTATATTGGGATAAGGGCAGGATCCTTAAGCAGGATAAAGAAGCAGATAAGAAGATAAAAAATACAGAATTAACATATGTGAATTACATTTACCTTTTTCTATTTTATGATTCTATAAAAAAGAAAGGGGTATTTTTTATGAAATATGTATTAATTACAGGAGGAACAAGTGGAATTGGCTATGAATTGGCAAGACTATTTGTAATTAACAATTATGGAATTGTTATTGTTTCAGGAAATATAGAAAAGTTAAATGCTGCAGATAGTAAACTTAAAAAAGAATTCTCTGCGAATATCCTGACGATAGAACAGGATTTAAGTAAACTTGGTGCCGCAAAAAATATTTACGATCAGATTAATATAATGAAAATAGAAATTTCTATCTTAGTAAATAATGCTGGTGTGGGCTTAGTTGGTCCCGTTGAGGAAGTTAATATGCAGCAGGATGAAAATATGCTAATCTTAAATATAATTAATCTGGTGGAGTTAAGCAAATTATTTCTCCCAAGAATGTATCAGAAAAAAGAAGGTGGCATCCTGAATGTTGCATCAACAGGTGCATTTCAGGCAGGACCATATACTAGCACCTATTATGCAAGTAAAGCCTTTGTATTAAGCTTTAGTAAAGCTATCAGATATGAAGCCAGGGAAAAAGGAGTAAAAGTATGTGTATTATGCCCGGGAGCTACAAAGACAGAGTTTTTTCAGCGTTCAGGAAAGAAGGTACCGAATAGTGCCATGTCGGCTGAAAAAGTAGCAAGTATCGCATACAAGAATTTTATGAATAACAAAGAAATTATTGTTCCAGGTTTGGTTAATAAAATTTTTCGCTGGCTGCCGGCTAAAGTCAAAATGATAGGACTTGCCAGATTCCAGATGAATCTTAAAAAGGAATATGAAAATTTAGGATAAAATAAAACTATCTATAAAATCCGAAAACCTCTATGGAATGATGTAAGTAATTATGCTAAAATAATATAGGATCCGTTTATGTGTTATGAAAAGGATACAAAGATTAAATTATTTTTAAATCGACAACAAGAAAGTGAAGGTAAGGCATATGGAGAATTTCGAATTTTATAGTCCTACGTATTTTGTATTTGGTAAGGATGAAGAAAATAATGCAGGCAAATATGTAAAACGTTTTGGTGGAAGCAAGGTTCTGATTCATTATGGCGGAGGGTCTGTCATACGTTCCGGACTTCTTGACCGAGTTAAGGCTTCCCTGAAAGAAGAAAAGATAGAATTCGTAGAACTTGGCGGAGTAAAACCAAACCCAAGGAGTGGACTTGTATATGAAGGTATTGATTTATGTCGTAAAGAAGGTGTGGATTTTGTACTTGCTGTAGGTGGAGGAAGTGCAATTGATTCTGCAAAAGCTATCGCGGCAGGTACTGTGTATGAGGGTGATTTCTGGGATTTCTATCAGGGGAAAGAAGTAACCAAGGCATTACCGATAGGAACAATTCTGACTATCTCCGCAGCAGGAAGTGAAGGATCCCCGAATTCTGTTATAACAAACGAAGCTGGAATGTATAAGAGAGGAGCAGGCGGTGAAGCTCTTAGACCATCATTTTCTATACTAAATCCTGCTTTAACACAGACTTTATCACCATATCAGATCGCCTGCGGAATTACGGACATTATGGCGCACCTATTAGAACGTTATTTTACAAATACAGAAGAAGTTGAGGTTACTGACAGATTATTGGAAGGACTGATGCTTACGATGGTTCATGAGGGACCTCGCGCAGTACAGAATCCTGAAAACTATGATGCACAGGCAAATATTATGTGGGCTGGTATGATGGCTCATAATAATTCCTGCGGAGTTGGAAGAGTGCAAGATTGGGCAAGCCACGATATCGAACATGAGCTTTCTGCGGTCTATGACTGTGCACACGGAGCCGGACTTGCAGTTGTATTTCCTGCTTGGATGACCTATAACATGGAGCGTGGTATCAATCGTTTTGCACAGCTTGCTGTTCGTGTGTGGGGATGCCAGATGGATTTTGCACATCCTGAGAATACAGCAAAAGCAGGAATTAAAGCCTTTAGACAATATCTGAAATCCATAGGAATGCCATCTAATTTTTCTGAACTTGGAGCAAAAGAAGAAGATATAGAGAAAATGGCCCATACAGCAAGCCATGGAGATGTACGCCAAGGAACTCTCGGTAATTTTGTTAAATTAAATGAACAGGATATTATTAATATCTATCGTCTAATGTTATAGCTTTATAATATAGCAGCTAGAGACTCTGACATAGAAAGACTCTGAAATATAGGATTAAATAATACATTGGAAAGATTAAAACACTGTGATATTATCTTACTAAATTACTCAGAACGGATGGTTTCTTCATTGAACTAAACTGCTGATTTTATTAAGCATTATCGATAAAGTTTAACTGCGAAGTTTGAGTTAAATTATATTAAAGGGGTAAATCATGGAAATTAATCTTAAAGGAAAGAAAGCAATTGTTACTGGTGGCTCTGGTCAGTTAGGACGCTGTATTGTAAGATCACTCGCCGAGTGTGGAGCAGATGTGGCGATACATTATTATCATAATCAGAAGCAGGCAGAGGAGCTGGCTGCACAAATAAAGAAAACTGGTAGAAATTCCGACGTATTTCAAGCTGATATAACAGATGAACAAAGTATTTATACAATGCGTGACAGGGTGTATAAAGAATTTGGCAAACCCGATATCATAATTAATAATGCTGTAATACAGTATGAATGGAAAAATGTGCTGGATCAGGATATCAAGGATTATTTTAGTCAATTTGAGAGCTGTGTCATGCATAATGTGTATATGAATAAGGCATTTGTACCACATCTGATTGAGCAGAAATACGGCAGAGTTATCGTGATAAATACAGAATGCTCAGCGATGGCAGAACCCGGATGTTCCGCCTATGTTGCAGGTAAACGTGGTTTAGATGGCCTGGTACGATGCCTTGCTAAGGAAATCGGTCAATATAACATTACAGTAAACCAGGTGGCACCGGGATGGACAATCAGTGAACGTGATCGGGATGAACATACAGAAAATAAGCCAGATTATGAAAAGACGGTTCCGCTTGGCCATCGAGGAACGGATCAGGATATTGCTAATATGGTGAGCTTTTTGGCATCCGATCTGGCAGCATTCACAACGGGAGCATATATACCGGTATCCGGAGGAAGAGTAATGCCGGCGATTTAGAGTTATTCATATAATCCATTGGCTTTAGTTGGTAATATATAAGAGCGGTACTTTTCAATTTTAACTCAACCGCAGCTTTCTGCTGTTTGAGTAAAATAAAAAGGTACCGCTCTTATGTATTGTATTATCCGCGATTTTGTGCAGCTACTACATTTTCAGCGCAATAAATCTTACGTAGCTTTGGCTTTTCAATCTTACCGGTTGGATTCCTCGGTATATTTGCGAAAATTACTTTTCGAGGTCTCTTATATTTTGGAAGCTTCAGACAAAACTGATCGATTTCTTCCTCGGTGCAAGCAAAGCCTTCTTTCACCTCAATTATAGCAGCAGCAATCTCACCGAGACGTTTATCTGGTAATCCGATTACGGCTACATCCTTAATTGACTTATAAGCTCTTAAATAATCTTCAATCTGAACGGGATAGAGATTTTCTCCTCCGCTGATAATCACATCCTTTTTACGGTCTACCAGAAAGATAAATCCATCATTGTCCTCCTGTGCCATATCTCCGGTAAATAACCAGCCATCCGTAAGGACTTCTGCTGTAGCACCCGGATCATTATAGTAACAGGTCATAACACCGGGGCCTTTTACCGCCAACTCACCAACTTCACCCTTTGAAACAGTGTTATGTTCTGGATCTACGATCTTTACTTCCCAGCCAAATCCCGCTTTTCCAATGGCTCCGACCTTATGTATGTTTTCAACTCCCAGATGGACACATCCGGGTCCGATTGACTCGCTGAGTCCGTAATTGGTATCATATTCATGGTTCGGAAATACCTTTTTCCAACGTGAGATAAGACTCGGTGGAACGGGTTGTGCTCCGATATGCATCAGCCTCCACTGGGAGAGGGTATAATCATCCAAATTGATATCACAACGATCAATTGCATCCAGAATATCCTGCGCCCACGGCACCAGAAGCCAAACGATGGAACATTTCTCTTGTGATACGACATCGAGTATATTTCGTGGTTTCACGCCTGTTAGTAAGATGGCTTTGCCACCCACCAAGAAGCTCCCGAACCAATGCATCTTAGCACCGGTATGGTAGAGAGGTGGGATACATAAGAATACATCCTCCTTTGTCTGGCCATGATGATTTTGTTCCACTCTACATGCATGCATCAAACTCATATGTTTATGTAAAATAGCCTTCGGAAATCCCGTCGTCCCTGAAGAAAAATAAATCGCGGCATAATCCTCATCGGTCAATTTAATTTGTGGTGATTGGCTAGAGCAATTTGCGGTTAAACTGTTATAGTCTTCTGCAAAGGTCGGAGTATTGTCACCTACGTAGAAAAGCAGTCGGTTTTTACTGATTTCATCTGCAATCTCCTCAACTCGTCCAATAAAAGAAGGACCGAATATAAGGACATCAGCCTCAGCTAACTTTACACAATACTCAATTTCTTCTGCCGTATACCTAAAATTTAAAGGAACAGCCAATGCGCCTGTCTTTAATACGCCAAAATAAATCGGCAACCATTCCAAACAATTCATTAGAAGGATGGCAACCTTATCGCCTTTCTTAATTCCTCTGCTAATAAGCAAGTTGGCAAAGCGGTTTGCTTTCTCGTTAAATACATTCCAGGTAATTTCCCTGCGATAATGATATACCGGATCGGGTTCAATCAATTCATACTCCCTCCAGGTTACTCGTCTTGTTTCCTGGATATCCGGGTTGATCTCAACAAGACAGATATCGTCTCCATATAATTTGCAGTTTTGCTCTAATAGATCTATTATTGGCATTATCTTACGTCCCTTCAATACAGAATAATAATATATAAAAATATTTTGCCACATTAAAGCGAAATAGTAAATATATTTATGCATTAAATTAGCCCAATTCATGCCGATAAATCATAAATTTTGGTTATAATAAGAAATAAATTGACAAAGCAATATTGATTGTACTATAATATTTTGCAAAGCGATGACGAAGAGAAGTAGCATAAATTATCGTTCCCAGTGAGCAGGAGACAGTGAGAACCCTGTAAAATGAATTTATGTGAATAACACTTTATCAGCTACAACCTGAACGTCTTTTGATTAGTAGGTGCGTCGTAGGCTAAGCGTTAATTGGCAGCACTAGAGTGACTGCATATGCAGTAAATCAGGTGGTACCGCGGACTTGTTACAGCTGTTCGCCCTGAAATTAATATTTTCGGGCGGGCAGCTTTTTTTATATTAAAAATGAGTGAATGCTTTGCCGAGAACACAGCAAATACCTAGTATTTAAACGAACGAAAAGGAGAGAAATTCATGTCAGACATTTATCGCAGCAAAACCATGAACAAGATTACAGAAGGGGATATCGGTTCAGAAATGAAAATAGCCGGATGGGTAGAAAATATCCGTGACCACGGTGGTGTATCCTTTATTGATTTAAGAGATATGTACGGAGTAATGCAGGTTGTTCTTCGTGATACCGAGCTTTTAAAAGGTATCAAAAAAGAAGAATGTTTATCCATTGAGGGTGTGATTGAGCATCGTGATGAAGAGACTTACAATCCTAAGATTCCAACAGGAACAATTGAGCTGGATGCTCGAAAGGTAACTGTACTTGGTAAAGTATACAGGGATTTACCATTTGAAGTAACGACATCCAAGGAAATTCGTGAGGATGTACGTCTGAAATACCGTTATCTTGATATAAGAAACCGTAAAGTAAAAGAAAACATTCTGTTTCGTACAGAAGTTATCAATTACTTAAGACAGAAGATGAATGAACTTGGATTTGTGGATATCCAAACTCCAATTTTGTGTGCATCCTCTCCGGAAGGCGCACGTGATTATATCGTTCCATCAAGAAAATATAAGGGTAAATTCTATGCATTACCACAGGCTCCTCAACAGTATAAGCAGTTGTTAATGGTGTCTGGAATTGATAAATATTTCCAGATTGCACCATGTTTCCGTGATGAGGATGCTCGTGCCGACCGTTCTCCGGGTGAATTCTATCAGCTTGATTTTGAGATGAGCTTTGCAACCCAGGAGGATGTATTCCACGTAGGAGAAGAGGTATTAACCTCAACCTTTGAAAAATTTGCACCGGAAGGTTTTCAGATTACACAAGCACCATATCCGATCATTAGCTACAAGCAGGCTATGTTGGAATTCGGAACAGATAAGCCAGACCTTCGTAATCCACTTCGTATCATTGATGTGACGGATTTCTTCCAAAGATGTACGTTCAAGCCATTCCATAAAAAGACGGTTAGAGCTATTAAGGTTAATGCTGAATTATCCAAAGGCTTCCATGAGAAGCTGCTAAGCTTCGCGCAGTCCATCGGAATGGGCGGACTCGGCTATCTTGAAGTAAAAGAAGATATGTCCTATAAGGGACCGATTGATAAATTTATACCGGAAGAGATGAAGAAGGAACTGTCTGATTTGGCTGGCCTAGTGGCTGGTGATGTTATCTTCTTCGTTGCAGACGCAGAAGAACTGGCAAACAAATATGCAGGACAGATCCGTACCGAGCTAGGTGTACGTCTTGACCTCATCGAGAAGAATGCATACCGTTTCTGCTATATTAATGATTTCCCGATGTATGAAATTGATGAAGAGACAGGTAAAATTGGATTTACCCACAACCCGTTTTCCATGCCGCAGGGTGGTTTAGAGGCGTTGACAACCAAGGATCCGTTAAGTATCCTAGCATATCAGTATGATATCGTATGTAACGGTGTTGAGCTTTCCTCCGGAGCAGTTAGAAATCATGATATGGATACCATGGTAAAGGCATTTGAAATTGCCGGCTATGATGAAGAGACCTTAAAGAATAAATTCGGAGCATTATACAATGCATTCCAGTTCGGAGCTCCACCGCATGCAGGTATGGCACCGGGCGTTGACCGTATGATTATGCTCCTTAGAAATGAAGAGAATATTCGTGAAGTTATCGCCTTTCCGATGAGCGGAACTGCACAGGATCTGATGTGTGGTGCACCAAATGAAGTAACGGAGCAGCAGCTGCGTGAAGTCCATATAAAAATAAGACAGTGATAGGCTAAATCTATTTGACCATAGCTTAAATGGTTAAGTCACAAAATGAAAGTAACTGAAAGTAAAAACTCGATAATATGCTTTTTAAAGATTAATTTAGATATCGTTGAAGAGGTATCTTGGAGGTAATTATGGCAGTAACGAAATCAGAAATAGAAAAGCTTGCTAAGCTTGGCAGACTGCGCTTTTCAGAAGAAGAGCTTGATAAGTTTGCAGGTGAATTTGATGCGATCATTGCATTTGCAGATACCATTAATGAATCCGTTGAAGGCGGGACGGATGAAATTCGAAGCGTAGGTTCAGAGCTTGTATCCTTCGAGAAATTGCGTGAGGATGAAGTAATTCCATCGTTGCCGAATGAAAAGATTGTTTCTAATGTCGAAGATGAAAACGGATTCTTCAGTGTTAAGAGAAGTAAAGCGAGCCATGAAACAAGCGCAGGAATGGAGTAAATAATGAGAGAAATAATTTCTGAATTATCAGCAAAGCTTCATAGCGGCGAGATATCCTCCGTTGAACTGACAAAGGAATATATTAAGGCTATTGAAGAAGCAAATAAGGCAATTAATGCCTATGTGCATACAACCTTTGAGACTGCACTTAGTGGAGCAGAAATTGCCGATAAGATGTTAAAAGAAGGTAATGCGTCCCCATTATGCGGTATTCCGATGACATTAAAAGATAATATCTGCACGGATGGTTTACTTACCACCTGCTGTTCGAAAATTCTTAATGGCTTCAAACCATATTACGATGCAGCCGTATGGGAGAAATTAAAGGCAAAAGGGGCTGTACTTCTGGGTAAGACTAACATGGACGAGTTCGCCATGGGAAGTACTTCCGAATCAAGCTGCTACGGTGCTCCACTTAATCCGAGAAATACCGGACATGTTACTGGAGGCTCTTCCGGCGGTGTAGCGGCAGCCGTATGTGCAAATATGGCTGCTTACGGACTTGGCTCCGACACCGGTGGTTCGATTCGTCAGCCAGCTTCCTATTGTGGAATCGTTGGCCTGAAACCTACCTATGGAGCAGTATCCAGGTATGGTTTAATCGCTTACGGAAGTTCTCTAGATCAGATTGGACCGTTGACCTACAGTGTTAAGGATGCTGCAATCGTGTTTGATGCAATAAAGGGTGTTGATAGACGAGATCAGACCAGCAAGTCATTTAATTACGGAAATCTTGTGGATGGCTTGAAACAGGATGTGAAGGGTAAGAAAATCGGTATTGCCGAGGAATTCTTTGAAGGCATTGACCCTGATATGAAGACTCAGATTTTTGACGCTATTAAATTGTACGAGGAAAATGGCGCTGAAATTATTAAAATTAAGCTGCCAGCATTAAAGCTTGCACTTCCGGTTTATTATATTATTGCCTGTGCGGAAGCATCCTCCAATCTTGGAAGATATGATGGTATCCGATATGGTCATCGTGCAGATTCCTACGAAAGCATTGATGATATGATTTATAAGACCAGAAGCGAAGGCTTTGGAGATGAAGTAAAACGTCGTATCATGCTTGGAACCTATGTATTATCAAGTGGTTACTATGATGCGTATTATAAAAAAGCCTGTGTCATCCGTGAGGAGATTAATAAGGAATTTGATGATGTATTTGAAAAATGCGATGTGTTAATTGCACCAAATGCACCAACAACAGCGTCTCCATTAAACTTCAGTGCAAGTTCGGTTGAGATGTATCAATCCGATATTTGTACCGTACCGATTAATATTGCAGGTGTTCCGTCCATTTCCATTCCACGCGGAAAGGATGCAAAGGGGCTTCCGATTGGTATGCAGATCATCGGTAAAAAGTTTGATGAGGCTGGAATCCTTAATATGGCTTATTTCTATGAGCAGAATAGCGAAGATAAGGTAGGCGTCTATGAAGGAGGTGTCAGAGTATGAGATATGAAGTAGTCTGTGGTATTGAAACTCATATTGAGCTGGCAACCAATACTAAGATTTTTTGTAACTGTACGACAGCGTTTGGAGGAGATCCGAATACCCATTGTTGTCCTGTCTGCACCGGACAACCCGGTTCCCTGCCTATATTAAATAAAAAGGTAGTTGAGTACGCTGTAAAAGCAGGACTTGCAATTCATTGCAAGATTAATCATATTTCCCATATGGACAGAAAAAATTATGTATATCCTGATTTGCCAAAGGCATACCAGATATCCCAGTATGACGAGCCTCTTTGCGAACATGGTTACATCGAGCTGGATAGCGGTAAAAGAATCGGTATTACCCGTATTCATATTGAAGAGGATGCAGGTAAGCTGGTACATGAAAATGGTTACACCTATGTTGATTATAATCGTGGCGGAGTTCCGTTAATTGAGATTGTATCCGAACCTGATATTTCTTCTCCGGAAGAAGCAAAAGAATATGCAGAAAAGCTTCAGTTAATCATGCGTTATGTTGGTATTTCCGATTGTAAGATGCAGGAAGGCTCTATGCGTTGTGATGTTAACCTGTCCTTACGTGAAGTCGGCACCAAAGAATTCGGTACGAGAACCGAAACCAAGAATATTAACTCACTGAATTTCATTCAGAAGGCAATGTATGCTGAGATTGAAAGGCAGACCGATATTTTGGAGGCTGGCGGCACCATCATTCAGGAGACCATGCGTTATGATGATGTCACCGACACTACTTCACCGATGCGTGAAAAGGAAAATTCAGATGACTACCGTTATTTCCCGGATCCGGACATCATTCGTTTCGAGATATCTCAGGAGAAGTTGGATGCAATAAAGAAATCTCTACCGGAGCTTCCTTTTGAAAAGTTAAACAGATATATCACAGAGCTTGAACTTCCGGAAGCAACGGCTAGACAGATATTCCGGTACAGACGTGTTTCTGAGTTCTTTGAAGGTGCACTCACAGAAGGTGCAAGTGTCAAGAATTCATCCAACCTGATAACCGGAACGATATACGCTAATATGAATATCGAAGAAGATAAAGAGTTATTCGAAATTAAAACCTCCTCAAAACAATTTGGAGCGCTGGTGAAAATGCTGGATGAGAAAAAGATTAACTTTAAGATGGCGCAGAGTACCCTGCAACAGATGTTGGAGAGTGGAAAGTCAGCAGATGAATTTATTAAGGCAGAGGATCTGGCAGGTATTTCGGATGATGATTTAACAAAATGGTGTCAGGAAGCAATTGAAGCGAATCCGAAGGCAGTTGCAGATATTCAAGCAGGTAAGGATAAAGCAATCAATGTTATGTTCGGGCATATCATGAAGCAATCAAAAGGTAAGGCAGATGTGAAGAAAGCAGAGGCCATGATCCGTGAAATAATCAGTAAGAATTCCTGATGATCTTAAAATCATCAGAATTCTGACAAAGTATAGTTATGAGTTTTATGAAGCAATCGATAAAATATATAGTAGAGGATGGCGCTTATGATACAGTCAAGAACACATACATGTAATGAATTAAGATTATCCGACGTAGGTCAAAAAGTAACAATTGTCGGATGGTATGAGAATATGCGTAAGGTCAGCAAGAATCTGGGCTTTCTGATTCTTCGTGACTTTTACGGAACATCACAGATTGTAATTGAGACCGAAGAAATGATGGATAAGTTAAGCGGTGTCAATAATGAATCAACACTTTCCGTAACGGGTATCGTTAGGGAGCGTTCCAGCAAAAATGATAAGCTTGCGACCGGTGAAATTGAAATCGTTCCTGAGAATATCTCAGTTTTAGGTAAATGTATGTATAACGAATTACCATTTGAAATTAACCGTTCTAAGGAAGCTGATGAGAATACCAGATTAAAATACAGATATCTGGATCTTCGTAATCCAGCTGTAAAGGATAGAATTGTTCTCAGATGTCAAATCGTTGCAGAACTTCGTAAGAGTATGATGGAGCATAATTTCTTAGAGATTACAACTCCGATTCTTACCTGCTCCTCACCGGAGGGTGCAAGAGATTATCTGGTACCTTCAAGAAATCATCCGGGTAAATTCTATGCACTTCCGCAGGCACCACAACAGTTTAAGCAGCTTTTGATGACCTCTGGATTTGACCGTTATTTCCAAATTGCTCCGTGTTTTCGTGATGAAGATGCGAGAGCAGATCGTTCTCCCGGTGAGTTCTATCAGTTAGATATGGAAATGGCATTTGCATCTCAGGAGGATGTATTTGGTGTATTAGAAGAAGTATTGCCTCCGATCTTTGCGAAATATGGTAAATACAGTACGGCTTCCACAGCACCATTTACCCGTATTACCTATAAGGATGCCATGGAGAAATACGGTTCGGATAAACCGGATCTTCGTATTGATCTTATTGTTCAGGATGCAACCTCTTGCATGAGCGACTGTGGCTTTGGACCGTTTGAAGGACAGACGGTTAAAGCAGTTGTAGTAAGCGGTTACAATGGAACCAGAAAAGCAATTGATGCTCTTTGTGCAGATGTAGAAGTACAGACAGGCAACAAGGTATATTGGTTTAAGTTAGATGAAACAGGAAACTTCGTTGGTGGTATCTCGAAGTTCCTTCAGGAGCGTAAAGAACAGGTTATCGAAGCCTTATCCTTGAAGCCCGGAGATTTTGTTGGTTTAGCTGCCGGCAAGAAGTTAGTAGCTCAGAAGACGGCCGGAGTTTTAAGACGTTTTCTTGGTGCTGCGGCTGAAGGACATATGAAGAAGGAATGTTATGAATTCTGTTGGATTGTTGACTTCCCGATGTATGAGATGGGAGAGGAATCCGGTGAGTTGGAATTCTGCCACAACCCATTCTCCATGCCTCAGGGTGGTATGGATGCCTTATTAAAGATGGATCCGCTGGACATTAATGCATATCAGTATGACTTAGTATGTAATGGGGTGGAATTGTCTTCCGGTGCGGTACGTAACCACGATCCCGAGATCATGGTAAAGGCCTTTGAAATCGTAGGACTTGGTGAAGAGGATGTAAAAGCCAAATTCCCAGCTATGTACAATGCATTCTGCTATGGTGCCCCGCCCCATGCAGGTATTGCACCTGGTGTTGACCGTATGGTGATGCTGATTGCAGGAGAAGAGAGCATTCGTGAAATCATTCCGTTCCCGATGAACAAAACAGCGCAGGATGTTATGATGGGAGCTCCTTCCGAAGTAGATCCGAAGCAGCTTGCTGATGTTCATATTAAAATTGATATAAAAGAGGAAAAAGAAGAGAAATAATTATATTAATAAATTGTTTAATTAATAAGATCCCGCCAATAAAACTTGGCGGGATTATTTGTATATAAGTAAGGCTATAAGTGTTCATCCTAGGGGCGGTACATTAACAATAGCAAACGATTTTACTTCGAGTTATAACTTTCAGGTAATACTAAGCTTCCAATCTGGAGCTTGAAGAAGTCTGTCGGAGTGTAGCGGCATCCGTGCCGCACACTCCTAAAATGTCCATCCGTGGACATTTTCCAGACTGAATCGCTCCAGCTTGGAAGCTAAGTATTACCAGTGAAGTTATAAAAGTCAGTTAAATCGCTTGCTATTGTTAATGTACCTTAGCTATGACGCGCTAATGATTGAGCTTAAATAGCCAGCATATTTTTGATATAAAACTATTCCCATGCGAACACGATGTTGATATCTGCAAGGACTCATTCCCATAAATGAACAGTTCCCTACATACTCTCCATCAAAAAATCCAAATAACATCAAATTATTTTTCAATGAATATGATTTTAATGTACATTACGACTCTCCTTCACGAATGCAAATTTATCACTGCTTTAATGCGAAATCTTTATTCTTTTATGAATGATGATTTTTCTATGTATTCCTTAATAAACGCGATTCTGTCATTTGCCCTCGGCATGAACAGAGCTGAAATTGCAACAACAAGCTCCTTTTTCGGATTAACATAGATGACATTTCCGCCATCACCCAAAGCTGCAAAGCTATTCTCTTTCTCATCTATTATCCACCACAAATACCCATACTTCTTTTCATCCCAGTTACTATGCGCATGTGTGCTTTGCTCTATCCACTCAGATGAAACTATTTGCTTTCCATCCCATACGCCATGATTTAAATAAAGTTGCCCAAGTTTTGCCATGTCTCGCGTCTTAATTGACAATCCCCAGCCTGCGGTATTTACACCTTTGGGATCAGCTACCCAGCCTTTCATGTTTCTGTCTTTATACCATGCAAGCTGCTCCTCTTTGGAATGGAAAACTATGTTACCTTCAACATCGATTCCGAGTGGCACAAATAGGTTTTCTGTCGCAAAAATAAGTACTGATTTGCCTGTTGCCTTTAATAGAATTCCTGACAAAACGTCAGGGCCGATTAATGGAGCATATCTAAAATCACCTATTTTTCCTCTGCCCCCCATTAAATCAAGCGCAGATTTTACCCAATCACTACTAGTGAAGTATTTCGTATAAGGAGCATACTTGTACTTATACGGAACAGTCATTGTAAGCATGTCTTTTATTGTGACATTTTGTAATGTCTTTTCTCCACGCTTAATTGTGTATTCAGGAAAGTAATCAAGTACTTTCTGATCAATACTTTTAATCATTCCCTTGTCAACTGCTATTCCAATTAAAATAGAAATAATACTTTTTGTTACTGAGAAAATATGAAATGGATTGTCTTTCGTAAAATCATTAAAATATTTTTCATAACATATATTTCCTGATTTTTGTACTACTATGCCTCCAACATTTTTGTGGTCTTCTCTGATATTCGCTTCCATTTTTTTTATCAATTCTTCCTGTTTCATATGCTATCCTCTCTTTCATTTTGCAGCATAGAAATACAGCAACAATCGTCTGATTATGTAACTTGAAGGCTTTCCTTACTGTATTAAAAAGAAGCTCAATCAGAGCGTTGATGTCTACAATATGTTTATCACCGGGTACTGGTGCATTCTAAGCTGTCACAGGAAACTGATCATCTGCTATTTCTTTCTTTGCTGTGTCCTTATCATACTCAGATATTAAAAATTATTCTTTGCAGTTCTTGCTATTTTCCTTTTTATTGAGTTTTAATGTGATATTCCTTTTATCTGCTATGGATTGAAATAATTTTGTTGCAATAGCTGATTTTTCTTTTAAAGTTAATTCTTTTGATTGTGTTTCAGTTTTTAGTTCTTCAATAACCAACATGATATCATTAATATTTAAAAGATTAATTGCTACACAGAAGAAATTCTTTTTTCGCCCATCATTATAATCCTTTAATAAATACATTAGTATTTCAAACTTTTCTTTTAACTCATGATGGTATTGCTCTATTCCAATTTCCTGTATTCTTTGCATATCTAAAAGCTGGTGACGATGGGTAACAAATGAATCATATTTCTCGATACCATCATATTTCTTACAAGGATAATTAATGCATTGGAAACAATACTCTATATTTTCACGTTGCAAGCTACATCTTGCAATTGGACATCCTTGATTACCATCTCCACCACCACAACCAGGACAATACTCCCCTAATTTCATTGGGCATAGAGCACAATTAAGCCCACAAAGAGAAAACTGTAAATCATTTCGTTTAAATCCTTTCAAATTTACACCACCTTCACAATATATAAATAATTTTAGTTCGTAATCGTCACCAAATGAAAACTATATGTTATATAAATAATACTTTAAAATTCATAATTTTACCATATAAATTATTTTTTGCTTCAATCTAAGTATTATAAATCTAAAATGCGAAAACCTCTCCCTATTCAGAAAACAGACAATTACCCCTGATTTGTCAAATATAATGCTATATTCTACAAGCATTTTTAGTTTTGTATTTTCCATATTTACGTTTGGATATCATATGTACTATTGATGTTCCTAATGATAAATTTTAATTAATGAATGAGATAGGAGGAATACAATGGATAATACAATTCTGGAGCTGAAGGATATTGTAAAAACATTTCCGGGTGTTCTCGCTTTAAACGGACTTAAATTTAATTTAAGAAGTGGTGAAGTACACGCAATCTGCGGAGAAAACGGAGCAGGAAAATCCACGTTAATGAAGGTAGTATGTGGAGTACACCAACCGGACGAGGGTGAGATGTATGTTAACGGAGAGCAGGTAAATTACTGTAATCCCCTGGAAGCATATAAGAAAGGGGTATCCATCATATTCCAAGAAACAAGTCTGTTTGAAGATATGACGGTACTGGATAATATGTTTCTTGGACATGAGATTATAAAAGAGAGATTGGGAATTAAAGTTATCGATTATGCGCAAATGAAGAAAAAGGCGAAATCAATTTTTCAAAAGCTTAATACAAATATTGATTTGGATGCGTCTATAAAATCATTAGGTATGGCGCAGAAACAAATGGTTGAAATAGCCAAGGCACTTACTTTTGATGCAAATATAATAATTTTTGATGAACCAACTGCATCACTTACTCACAGAGAAGTAGATGCTTTATTCAAGATCATTAATACACTGAGAGCGGAAGGACGCGGCATTGTTTACATAAGCCATAGAATTGAAGAAATCTTTCAGATTTGTAATAGAGTTACCATTGTTCGAGACGGACAGTATATAGATACTAAGGATATTTCAGAAACGAATAAGGATGAAATTGTTCGACTGATGGTTGGTAGGGAAATGACAAATTATTATCCAAAGACTGAGACAGTACTTGGGAAAGAAATATTCAAAGTGGAACATTATTATGATGAAGGATTTCTGGAGGATGTTAATTTTTACGTAAGAGAAGGTGAAATTCTGGGATTTGCAGGACTCGCCGGTGCCGGACGTACCGAACTGATGCAGTCGATCTGTGGTTTTACCGGAAAAGCTGCAGGACGGGTCATTATGAATGGGAAGGATATTGATATCAGAAATTATAACGATGCAAAGAGCAGCGGAATTGTATATGTATCTGAAGATAGAGGAAAATACGGCTTAATCGTTGATATGAGTATTGAACAGAATATAACACTTCCTCAGCTGAAAGAATTTGCTAATAGGCTATCATTAATCGAAGTTGATAAAGAAAGCAAGGTAGCAGATCAGTATAGGAAGGATATAGGTATTAAGGCACCGGATTCCAAATTTTTAGTTGCAAATTTGTCCGGTGGAAATCAGCAGAAGGTAGCTGTTTCAAAGGCATTAGCTCTAAAACCTAAGCTTTTAATTTTGGACGAGCCTACTAGAGGAGTTGATGTTAATGCAAAAGCTGAAATACATAAAATCATTAGTGAACTAACAAAGAAGAAGCTGACGATTATTATGATTTCATCCGAATTACCGGAATTGTTAGGTATGTGCGATCGAATCTATGTCATGAATAGCGGAAGGATAAAGGGAAGCTTTGAACGAAACGAATTCTCGCAGGAGAGTATTCTTTCAGTTGCATTAGAAATTTAAAAAAATATATTTTGAGAAAGGAATTTAACAGGATGAATAAAAAACAAAAAGCTGCCTTTTTAACAACCGAATTTTATCTGGCACTCTTTCTTTTACTCATAATGATAATTTTAGCGCTGTTTGCAAAAGGTTTTTATTCCATAAATAATATTATGAATATCTTGAATGTATTTAGTTATGTGCTGATCTCTGCGATTGGTATGAATATGATCATCATTACATCTAATATTGATGTTTCTACCGGCGCATTAATTTCCGTTATCTGTCTGTCAATAGCGGCTATTGGTAAGTTGGGTGCGCCATTTGCAGTATTACTAATTTGCGCTATGCTCATTGGAGCTATATTAAGTACTCTAAATGGAGTATTTATAACGAAGATGAAAATTCCCGCAATTGTAGCTACTTTAGCTACGATGCAAATATTTCAGGGAGTTTTGCCACTGACCTGTGAAGGATCTATTTACAACCTACCGGCATCTTTTACCTGGCTTTCCTTCAAGGCTAAGATATTCGGGATTTTCCCTGCAAGCCTGCTGATATGTTTGATTGTTACCATAATTTCATTACTCTTTATGCGATATTCCAGATTTTCAAAAAAACTATATGCAATCGGTAACAGTGCACACAGTGCAAGACTTGCAGGAATTAAAGTAAATAGAACAGTTATCATTACTTATACGATTGCCGGTGTTTTATTTGGTATCTCTGCTGTAATTATTGCAACGGCAAGCCAGAGGGTTACAACTACTATGGGTAGCGGCTTGGAAATGACTTTTATTGCAGCAGTTATTCTTGGGGGAACCAGCACTTCAGGTGGATCAGGTAAAATTATCGGAACCGTAATCGGAGCATTTATTCTATGTATGATTTCCTCTGCAATTAATTACTTGGGAATTAGTCCAAACTGGTCCGATGCCATTAAAGGTGCAATTATTATAATTTCTGTTGTGGTAAGTGCTCTCAAATATATTAAGAGAAAGAGAAAAATCACAATTCCAAATATGATAAAAGAGGGGGGTGAATAAGCATGACAAAAAAATTCAAATTTAAAATGACCTTCAATATGGCATTATTCCTGATATGGGTTCTTATATTCCTTGGGATTGCAATAAAAAGTCCCGCTTTCTTGTCATCAAATTACATAATTAACGTAATGCTTAAAAACATAGTGGAAATTGCAATCATTTCACTGCCAACTACTTTAATCATCATAACAGGTGGAATTGATTTATCCGTAGGCAATATTATGGTGCTTTCCGCTACTCTGGGAGGTATTACCGCAGCAAATCTTGGTACTACTATGGGTATCCTGGTGACGCTTCTAACCGGAGTTATCTGTGGATTTCTTAACGGTATCATAATAACAAAAGCTAAGATATCAGCAATGGTTACAACTTTAGCATCGATGTATTTATATTTGGGAATCGCAAGAGGAGTCTCTCATGGCACTAGCATTTATTCCTATAATTTTGCAAACTTTATGGGTAATGCAGTCTTTGTTGGAATTCCAATTCAGATATGGATCTATATTGTTTTTGCTATTGTATTTATTATTCTATTAGGAAAAATGACATTAGGAAGAAAACTTTATTCGATAGGACTTAATACAAATGCAGCAAAATATTGCGGTATTAACAATGATAAAATTTTAATCTTATTATATACCTTATGTGGAGTCATCTGTGCATTTGTTTCTTTTATATGGCTGGGACGATTTTCAAGTCTGAAATTTGATGCTGGAACAGGTCTTAATATGAAAGTGATAACGGTGGCCGTTCTAGGTGGTACCAGTATTAATGGAGGAATTGGTGATATGAAAGGTACTGTTCTTGCTACATTAATTATAGCTACCTTAAATAGTGGTTTAACTGTTATGAATATTCCAATTGATATGCAGACAATTGTTCAGGGTACCGTATTGATTTTAGCCTTAATTGCATATTCCATAATTAATGACAGGGCTAGAGTTAAGAAAATCATTAAGGTTGAAGTGAATAAAAACCAATAGAAACCAATGAAAACCAATATAAACCAATAAAAGCTGATTGTAATAAAAATTTATATATATTACAATAAAAAAAGAGAAGGAAGGAATAGTTTATGAAAAAAAAGCAAGTTAAGAAATTAGTGGCTCTCGTATTAGTGGGTATGATGGGGGCGATGTCACTGGTTGGTTGTTCCAGTAAGGACGGTAGCAAAAAAGATGATGCACAGAGTAGTGATTCAGGTAAGAAAAGTGATTCCAAAATAACAATTGCAATGCTTCCGAAATTTAAGGGTGAGAATTATTTTGATGCTTGTAAAACTGGTGCTCAGGAAGCCGCAGATGAGTTAGGAATAACACTTCTCTATGATGGACCTTCACAGGATCAGGCAACGAATCAAAAACAGGTAGATATTCTGGAAGGCTGGATTGCACAGGGAGTTAGTGCAATTGTTGTTTCTCCGAATGACCCAACTGCAATTGCAACAACATTAAAAAAAGCTCAGGATGCCGGAATTAAAGTAATAACATATGATGCAGATGCTCAGGCTGATTCCAGAGATTTGTTTGTAAATCAGATTACGGCAGCTGCAGCAGCAAAAGGTCTTCTCGATGCAGCAGCACAGGATTTGAAAGCAAAAGGCTATGATGCAAATAAAAAAGCGAATATAGCACTTGTATCCGGTTCCGGTACAGATGCTAATCAGACAGCTTGGGAAAAGGCAATAGATGAGTTATTGGCAACGGATGATTATAATTTTATGTCAATAAAAAATAAAGAAACGGATGTATATTATCCAGGAACAGATGAGACAACAGTTAGTAATCAATGTGGTACACTGATCAGTCGTATGGGCCCCGGTGGAGATCAAATTCAAGCTGCAATCGGCCTTTCTTCCATGGCTACTCCTGCATTAGGAGCACAGTATCAGTCAGCTTCTGATAAACCAGATGCTAGTGTAGTTTCATTAACAGGTCTTGCAACTCCTAATTCATTAAAGACTTACATAAAGGATGACGCATCTCCAATGAAGTCGGGTGTTCTTTGGAATTGTATGAATTTAGGATATCTGGCAGTACAAGCAGCAAATCAATTAGTATCTGGTACGATAACCAGTGATTCAACTTCAATTGAAGCCGGACGTTTAGGAACGAAACAAATATCAAATAAGGAATGTGTTTTAGGTGATGCTTTAATATTTGATAAAGCTAATATTGATGAATTTGATTATTAATTAGCTATTTTTCGTTAATAGATCTACCACATTGAAGAATATGAGCTGCTGCAAATAATATAGTTAGTTATCTATTGCAGCAGCTTTTATAAAAATACCGGTATTTTATGTACTTCGACCATATACTGACATTTTAAGGAGCATTCATGAAACATTATAGGATGTCAACAAAGTTATCAATTACATTTGCAGTATTTTTAATCTCACTTGTGGGGATTTTATCGGTCAGCTTTTATAGCTATAATAGGAACTCAATTTATAAGGAAAGCATAAGTAATCTAAAACAAGTCTCAAGTACGGCACTACTTCAATTAGACAGTAGGCTCACAGCAATGGAGCAGGTTGCGGTAGATTCACTGACAGATAAGAATTTGATGATATATCTAAATACGGTAAGAAGTAATATAGGTGACGTGAAAGAAGCAGAAGATGGGATAAAAAGAATTCTGACAAGAGCTTATAAAAATAAAACGGATATTCGAAGAGTTACCGTATTTTTGGAGAATGGTTTTTACATATCAACCGGTAAAACTAACGCTGAAACTGCCGATGTGATTAAAAAGCTGGAATTTCTCAAAGCGAATTACAATTTGTCAGGAATAAATAATCGTTGCTTTATTAAAAGTCATCTGGATGATTGGGATAAGGACAGCCATGTTTTAATCGTTTCTGAAATCAAGCCCATAAAGAATAATAATATGGATATCATCGGATACATTGAAGTGCAGCAAAATATTATGTATATAGATAAAGCCTGTAAACTCATGTTGAATGACCATGCCTTAAATATACTGATTTTTATGGACTCGGATGATAAATTGCTATATGCAAGCAATCCTATGAAACAGGAGTTCATTACTGAGGTGAAGAATTTTACAAGAGAATACAGAAAAGTCAGGGAGAATAATTCGGCGGTCTACATAACGGAATCTTCGAATTATTATCCATGCAGAATGGTCTTAGTGGCAGAGAAATCTATCCTTTTTAAATCCATGAACGAAATACTTAGAGGAATTATATTAGCAGCATTCGTGTTAATTGGATTTACTTTTGCCTATATATTATTTGTAACAAAAAGAATTATGCGTCCGATTAATCTTTTTATAAAACGCATGGAACATACGGATATAGAGAATTTCAGCCTTAAAAGTAATGATGTGATATTAGATGTGGAGACGGAAATACTAACGAAAGCCTTTGAGAAAATGACATTTCGATTAAAGGAATCACTCAATACACAAAAAAAGCTGCAGGATTTAAATACAAAGACAATTTTCAATATTCTTCAATCTGAAATCAGCCCGCATTTTCTATATAATTCCCTGGGTGGAATTGCAAATATGTGTGAGAACGGAGAAAATGAAGCAGCCTCAGATGCGTGCTATAGTCTAACGGAGATTTTAAGATACGCCTCTAATTATGCGGTTTCTGAGGTTAGTATTAAGGATGAAATTGACAACCTGAATTCCTATATGAAAATAATGAAAAGCAGATATTGCGAACGATTGAATTTTACCATTCATACTGAGGTAAATTCTTATCCGCTCATATTGCCTAAATTTACTTTTCAGCCTTTGGTTGAAAATGCAATTCGTTATAGCTTGATCGAAAAGGAACAGATTGAAATACGGGTGATAACGCAATTGATTAAGAATACATTGGAAATCAGGGTGGAAGATAACGGTTTTGAAATCTCTGAGGATATGAAAAGCAGGATAAAAGAAAAATTAGAAAGATTTATCAATGATGATGAAAATATCTATGAAGAAATTAAATTCGGAGGAATGGGATTAGGAGGAACGTTAATCAGACTTTCTATTTATTTTAAAAACAGATTTTCCTATGAATTAACCGGAAATATCAATGGAGGAACTACCATTATTCTTAAAATACAGACAAACCTTTAATGATTGGGAGTGATTTCATGTATACAGTTTTACTGGTGGATGACGAGCCAGCAATAATTAAAATGGTTAAGAGAGCAATTATAAATCGTACTGTTAATTTTGAAGTAATCGGTGAAGCTTATAGTGTTAAGAAGGCTAAGACCATCTATAATGAATTGAAACCGGATGTTATTTTAACAGATATCAAAATGCCGGAAGAAGAAGGAACAAGCTTAATACATTATATAACACAGACTCCGAATAATACTTCAGTTTGTGTTGCAATCAGCGGTTATTCTGATTTTAACTATGTACACGATTCCTTTGTCTATGATGCGTTTGATTATTTGCTGAAACCAGTAGAACCGAATAAAATTGAAGAATTATTTAATAAAATTAAGATAACTTTAGATGCAAGAGAAAGCTTAAAACCCAAATTCAAACCAAAAGCAGACATGGAAGTAACAAAGACAAGTGGCGAGAAACTGGTAGAAGAGATAGAAATATATATAAAAGATAACTTAAGTAGTGATACAAGTATCGCATTTATTTGCAGGTATTTTTCCATCAGTCAGCCATATTTAAGTAAGATATTTAAAAAATATAAAGATAGTACTTATAATGAATTTGTAATTAACTTGAAAATAAACGAAGCAAAGCACCTTTTACAATATCGTTACGATTATCTAATTGGTGATATTGCAATGAGCATAGGATTTTCGGATCAATTTTATTTTAGTAAAGTGTTTAAAAATATCGTAGGCTGTACTCCAAGTGAGTATCGTTTTAAACAGTGTGAACTTTAATAATGACTATATGAAGGAGAAATTTCGTATGATTACAAATAGAGAACGTGAATTAAAAACCTTGGGATTTATGAAACCGGAAGACAGAGGTTCTATTGAGGAAACCTTTTATCCTTGGGTTTTGACAACAAACCGCTTCAAGACAGAGGGTTTCCCCGAGGAAATTGCAGATAATGCAAAGGATATTACCAATAATATAGTAGGAAATAAGAATAATCAGACCGAAAAGTACCTTCCGGTTCAGTGGGGCGAAGGTGTTATGAAATATGAAGAGTATCTCGGATTTGATTCTGTAAGACGAATACATTTTGTACTGCCTTTCAGACGTTTTGATGAAAAGATCATTGAAACAAATGATGATTTTGTCATAAAACAGGATATCTACGGTAGACAGGTGAAGCAGAACCTAAAAACTGATATTGAAGTAGAGTATAAGCATGTCATTAATTGCGAGCAGGATTGGGAAGACATGAAGAAGCATGCAGATAAGGAATTAGAGCTTTACTTTTCTGATGATGAAATATATAATACATATCATCCGCTGAAGGAAGGACATGACAGAGGAGATTATTCTATAAGACTTAATTTGGAAGGCTTCTTTTGGGTTCCGCGAGAGCTTCTTGGAATTGAGCCTCACTTATATGCATTTTATGATTATCCGGAATTAATTCATGATATGAATCAATATATTCTTAATGTTTATCAGACAAAATTAATGAAAGTAATTGATATATTAAAGCCGGATGTAGTTTATCTCATGGAGGATTTGAGTGGTAAGAACGGCCCCATGATATCGGGAGAAACCTTTGATGAATTTGTCGGATACTATTACAAACAGCTTATTCCCATGTTAAAAGAAAAGGGAGTACGTAATGTGTTTGTAGATACGGATGGTGATTTTACACAGATCATACCACATTTTATTGAAGCAGGAGTCGATGGATTTTTGCCCATGGATGTGAATGCCGGGATGGATATCGTTAAGGTCAGACAACAGTTCAAGACTTTGAAATTTATAGGCGGATTTAATAAATTGTGTATTGAGCAAGGTAAGGACGCGATTGATAAAGAATTTGAACGTATTTTACCAGTAATTCGCGGGGGCGGTTATATTCCGGGTTCGGATCACCAGGTTACTCCGGGAACTTCATTAGAAAATTATAAATATTATATTTCAAGATTGCAGGAAGTAATGAAGCAGTGCGGAGCTGATTTATCATAAATCATACCGAAATTATTGAAAACTTTGCGTCTAGACCTGCAGCCTCTCATTGCAGACTATAGTAAGAATGGAGACCAACTATGATAAATAAAGAGATTGAGATAAATATAAATGAGAATCAGGCATCTATTATTACTTATATTTTGGATAATTCGAAGGAAATTGATGAAAATAGGGTTAGACCTATGGTTATCATATGTCCCGGTGGGGGATACCGATTCCTTTCTGACCGGGAGGCAGAACCGATAGCAATCCAAATGAATGCAATGGGATTTCATGCCTGCATATTAAGATATAGTGTATATCCGGCTGCATTTCCGACAGCTTTAATGCAGCTTGCTTATACAGTAGCTTATATCAGAGAGCATGCAAAAGAATGGAACGTCTGCACTAATAAAATTATAGTTGCCGGTTTTTCTGCAGGTGGACATCTAGCTGCAAGCTTAGGTACCCTTTGGCAGGAAGGTTTTTTGGAAGAAATGCTTCCTATATCGAAGGATAAATATCGTCCAAATGGAATGATACTTTCATATCCAGTGATTAATTCAGGTGATTTTGCACACAGAGATTCCTTTGAAGCACTTCTTCAGGATAAGTATTTGAAGCTTAGAGAGGAAGTATCACTTGAAAATAAGGTATCAAAATTCACTCCTCCGGCATTTATCTGGCATACCTATGCGGATCAAGTTGTACCGGTTGAAAATTCACTTTTATTTGCAATGGCGATGAGAAAGAATAACATTCCGGTAGAACTTCATATTTATCCGCGTGGTGATCATGGCCTTGCACTTGCAAATGAAGAAACAGAGCATAAAATGTTTCATACAATTTATCCGGAATGCCAGAACTGGATATCAATGGCAGGTTCCTGGCTTCGTAATCTTTAATTAATACATGATAAATGAATGTCAACGCTCAGTTTCATTGTGTTTTGGCAGAAGGGAGATTCTATATGATAAAAGGCTTTAAAATGAAATTATTCAAAGAATGTGAAGAAGAATATATCAGACGTCATAATGAATTATGGCCGGAGATGAAGGATATGATTCATCAGCATGGTGGTAAGAACTATACCATCTTTCTTGATCCTGATACCCATACCTTATTTGGATATATTGAGATTGAGGATGAGGAGTTATGGAAAAAAGGTGCAACTACTGAGATTAATCAAAAATGGTGGGAATTCATGGCAGATATAATGGAGACGAATCCAGACAATAGTCCGGTTAGTTCCGATTTGATTAATGTGTTTCATCTAGATTAAAAGTTTTTAAAATATTGAATTAAAGTTTAAAGTGTTCATTCTAGAAAAGCTACTTTAGCAATTGTGTTTGAATAAAGTTCTAAGTGTTCATTCTAGGGACGGTACATTAACAATAGCAAGCGATTTTACTTTTGGTTATAACTTTCAGGTAATACTAAACTTCCTATCTGGAGCTTGAAGAAGTCTGTCGGAGTGTAGCGGCATCCGTGCCGCACACTCCTAAAATGTCCATCCATGGACATTTTCCAGACTGAATCGCTCCAGATTGGAAGCTAAGTATTACCGGTGAAAGTTATAAAAATCAATAAAATCTCTTGCTATTATTAATGTACCTGTGTTTTGAAAGGTTATCAAGATAGACAGGTGAGATTCTTTTAAGGAATTTGTTAAGGATTCTTTTAAACATTTTGTTAAACATTTTGTTAAACATTCTGTTAATTATTCTGTTAAACAAATCATTTAATAAAGACAAAACAATTTATAAAAATAAATTTAAATGTATATTCAGCTGAGACAAAACGATTGATGATGGCTGCTTAATACATAGCGTAATCACTTGTATTTACCTGGTATCCTTTTCTTTTCAAGATCTTTTAGGTTATCCGGTAAAGAGTAGCTAATGATATGTTTAAAGGTTTCTAATTGTACAGTTCCAATATAATCAGCGGAAAATGTGATTTCATCTATCCCAATCGTATCATGCGGCCCGATAAAAGGTTTGGTTGTAAAAGTTACATAACTGTGGGTAGGATCCGATATAAATTCTTTTACTGTGACCGAATTTGAATCTACCGTTGGGTTTATCGTATAATATTCTTTATAAAATTTTTCGGATATTTGTTCTATTCTTAATAAGTAAGTATTTACTAATAATCGCTCACAATTACATTGTTTTTCGAATAATTGTGATTGAGCTAATTCTATCACTTGATCCTGAGTAATACACCATTTAAAGCAAAGACAAACAAATAGAGAAGTAAGTAAAAAAAGCTGGCATCGTATCATTTTATTCTTAGTTATCTTAATTCGTCCAAGCATTAACATCACCCTAATAGATTATATGAGGAGTTATGCCTATTTTATCTTTTTATTATTTGTAACTATAAATGGAGATAAAAGATATTCTTTTGAAATGCTTGTATTATTAATATCATTTCTGTCAGGATAAATGAACTGTTAAATGTACGTAGGATAAAATAAATATTAAATTGTTAAAAATGTAAAAATTAAACGATAAGAATAAAAAAGGAATAAAATGGTGAAAATTTGGCTTGTTTAGTATATAATTAATATATTAGAATTTAGAACGTATTTCTTTTTGCATATTAATATGGAAAGGGATGGTATATCACTTATGAGGCTAGATGTCTTTGAATATTTGAAAAGTATTTCAAAAAGTAAGAAGAAAAAGCAAAACCTATTCATAGTTTTAATAAGTATTTTTCTTATTTTCTATTTTGCAGTATACACATCGCCTAAGGTTTATTTAAAATCTGATATCAAGGCAGTGACAGAGAAAGATTTTAAAATGTTTTATGAAAACAATGATGATATCCCGATAGAAAAGAAAACACGAGATAATTGCAGATTATTCTCTATAGATTTACAGATAAAAAAACCTTTTATATTTGTTAGAAATATTAATATTTACAGAGAGTCACTTGACAAATATTTGGAGTATAAAATATCTGTTAATAAAGCAGTTGAAAAATTCAAGGAATTAGGAAGTTATTATGCTACCGATAATGCCTATCATACAATTGAGAGTATTGATGTTTATTTGAATAGAATAACAGACGATAAAATTTACGATTTTTTCGGCGACTATAGAATTGAGATATCCTGGGTTGACTTTTTTAATAGAAAACATAAGGGATATTATTATTTGAAAGATCATTATCAATAGTATATGACAGGAAAGGATGCCTCTATTAACGAGATTTACTTTCCAACTGCTTCCGATAATGGATGTGGCACTGGATAGTTTATAATTCTTTCTCATTTTGAAGTATCAGAAGAGGCATTAAGGGATTCCGGTGATTCAAAAAAATTAATTATTGAAAGTTTTAAGAAAATGCAGAAAGGGTTGGATGAGGAAGAAAAGGTACAGATAAAACCTTTTATACTAGATTATTCCTACCTTGTGCAGGCGAAGAAGTTTAAAGGGGAATACCCCTCCTTTGATAAATTAAAGTATTTAGCTTTTTTAAGGACAGAAGGTGATGGTGGGGCGTCATGTTTTATTGATTTTAAGAAAGACATTCTTCTTTTTGCACATGGGTCTTGGCCTATTTATAAAGATATAAGTAGAAATGCTGAAAAAGAAGAATTATCGAAAGAACGTAAGGAAAACATTATTAAATCCCTTAAAGAGGCTAGGATTGATAAATGGAATTATAAGTATGAAGTTGAGGTAGATAATGAGGAAGGGGATGCTCGTTGGAATTTAGGTATGGAATTTGAGGATGGAACAGTAATTTCTTACTCAGGGAAAAATGATGCACCTGATGCACTTTACGAGATTATAATTTCAGAGATTTATAAATAAGGTATTGTAATTCACTATTTGAATAATAAATCCTTGATCAAGCTGCAGATCAGTTTTATTATATAACAATAATTTAATAAAATTATTGTTATATAATAAAAACACTGATGTAAGGTAGTCATTATTCACTAACTACCTTATTTTCAGTATAACTGATATATTGAACAAAAGATTTAACGAATGCGAATGGTGTCACGATAATTACGATCAATAAAAAGCTAATAGAGATGATGCTTTTAATAGGGAAAAATGATGCAAGTACACCACCAAAGGCCATAGCAAATGGTGTTAGACTTTGTGTTGACATACTCAAAAATGCCATTACTTTCCCACGCATATCAGCCGGAGTTGTAGCCTGAACTGTCGATAATAATAGCACATTAATGATCGAGTTAAATATTCCCCCAAGAAGAAGGAACGCGATCATTATGCCGAAGTTATGCTGAATCACAGCAATCGAGAGGCTAATGTTGCTAATAATATTTGAGATGATAAAGAAGGAAAGTCTCTTTTTAGGAGGTATTGTGACAATTGAAAATACTACAAAACCAATCATAGCTCCACCCATAAAGCATGCCATAGCGACTCCATATCTACCGGCTCCGAGATAAGAATTTCTCTGAAAAAATGGAAGAAATAGAACAATGGCTACATAAGCAAAGAAATTAATAAAAGCCGTTATCATAAGAAGATAGCGGAGTCCCTTTTGCTTCCACATAAAGATAAAACCTTCCTTCATATCTTTGAAAAAATCTTTTTTGGTTACCTCTTTGTTCTTTGAAAGTTTTACAAAAGCCAAAGAGCTTCCCGAAAAGAAATAGGACAATCCGTTAAACAAAAATAAAAGTGGGGCGCCGAGTAATTGAAATAGATAACCTCCCGCAATATTACCAAGCATATTGGAGCCCGTTGAAGCAATTGATAAGCTTGAATTAGCATTTGTCAGTCTTTCAACCGGAACTAAATCCGGTATGGAGGAATTCACACCGGGGCGAAATACGGCTCCGCAAACACTTAAAATGATACCTGCCACAAATACCATCCAAACGGATAGATGATTTGTAAAGGCTGCGACTGCTATCAAAAGCATACTGATTCCTCGAATTATATCCATGATAATTAATAAAGCTTTTCGATTAAGTCTTTCAATCCAAACACCGGCAAAGGGAGAAATTAAAATACCGGATAGTGCAGAAGATGCCATAAGAGTTCCCATTAGGGCTGTGGATCCGGTCGCCTGTAGAACCCAAAATCCCAATGCAATACTGTAAGCGGCATCCCCCAGTGTGGAAACCAGTTGACCCTGCCATATAAGCGCAAAGCCTTTCGTCCATAATTTTTCTTTCATGCTTTTACTCATTTTCCCCTCTTTCTGGAACATTTTTATCTGTTCCTCCTTACGAATTATTAACGTTTAGCATCAACATAACAGCGGTTTTTAGTGTCTCTATTAACTTTGTAATATCAAATGGAACTTCTCCAATCTGGGGTACTTTGTAACATAAAAGAAGGGATCCATCAAATATAATACCGTCTATTGCAATGGAAATAAAACTTAAAATATCATTTTCCTGTATAACCGGATGAAATTCCCCCTCAGAAATGCCTTCCCGAATAACTTGATATAATTTTTGAATAAAATATTGCCCGTTTTGCCCATCCTTAATTTTTGATTGAATTTTCCTTCCACGGACTGGTTGAGTTGACATCAATACTCCAAGTTCGTATATGAATTTACCCACGGTATTCAAATTCTCAAGCAAATATCTGTTTGAGAACGAGAAGAGTTCTTCGACGGCCTCCTTATGAGATTTACTGTTTTCTATGATGTTATCAATATTATTACGGTAATCTGCATTGGGATTACACCTGTTATAAACTTCAACCAATATGGCATCAATATCCGGGAAATAACGATAGATCCCTCCTTGGCTGCTTCCGATCCTCTTTATAATATCCCTCATAGTGATCTGATACAGGGGCATAGTTTTACAGAGAGATAGAGCTGCTTCTATAATAGATTCCCTTTTACTGTTCAAATAATCTTCACTGACTTTGGGCATGAATAACCTCCTGAAAATTATAGTGACACTATTGTCATTTATAATAAACTAACAGGAAACAAATGTCAAGATAAAAATGACGATGGTGTCATTTATACTACTGAATTAGAAATACTATTATTTACATATGTTTTGAATGTGATATAATAGCACTTAAGTGCGAGTTGAGAAATAGCGGAAGAAGTATATATGATATAACTATGGTAGCCAATAACTTAGAAGGAATTAACTGTATTAAGAGAAAATAAATATTTTGAGGAGAAGGCGAATGAAAGAAAAATTAAATAAAATTAGAAAACCAGCTCAATATAGCAAGAAAAGTAATTTTATTATATTTTTTATTTCAGTAGTATTGACTGGCTTTATTATGGGAGTTGTATCAAAATATAGTGACACAGTTGCAAGCAATGACGGAATGTATGGTGCTGTACTTCATAGTATATCTTATATAACTACAGAATTGGGTATCTGGATTTTTATTGCATCTATAATTGCAATGTATAGCTATAAACCGATGCACGCAATGATGAATTCAATAGGATTTTTTCTTTCTATGTTAACAAGCTATTATCTATATAGCAGATATGTATGTGGCTTTTATTCAACCAAAGTAATTTTATATTGGATAGTCATCGCTCTGTTGTCCTCTATATGTGCATGGATTGTATGGTATGGGAAGGGAAATGGTTGGTTATCAGATATATTTGCTTCTTTGCCAATTGCAGTATTATTTAAATTGGGGTACAGGTATTATGATGGTGTTTTGGATGCGCAATCGATTACTGGATTACTTGATCTATTATGTGCATTCATATTACTTATATTATTCTCCATAGGAAACGCTCGAATGAAAATAATTAAAGTACTAGCCTTTGTAATCATTATTAGTTTAATATCAAACAGAATTGGCATAATTAACATAATATACGGAGTTTAAAAATACTTGAGAGTTAGTTTGAAAAGTCTTTAAGGTGTATAAAAATTGAATGGAGGTGTACATAATTGTTTGAGAAGTTTTGTAAATACTTTGGGATAAATAAGAAAGCTATAAATAGCACAGTTAATAGTAATGGGAGTTCTATGAACGGTTTTGAGGAACTACTTGACACCTTTGGTGGACAATCTTTTAGCAAAGGTCTATACAGAATACATACAAAAGATAGCGTAAATAAATGGAATTCTATATTGACTGAAGCCTTTCCTGAGTTTGAGAGAAGAATAACATGCTTTGGATGTGATTGGCTTGGTCGACAATTTACTCTTGATAATCAAAGAGTAGAAAATGGTCAGCAACAGATACTCATGTTTGAGCCAGGTACAGGGGATGTCTTTGAAATTCCTTGTAATATTATTCAGTTCCATGAAGAGGAGATACCTGAATATAATAAATCATGTTTGGCATCAGATTTCTTTAATGATTGGATTGTTGAAAATTCAAATGGAATAGAAATAAATGAATGCGTTGGTTATAAAACTGTGTTGTTTTTAGGTGGAGAAGATACTGTGAAAAACCTAGAAAAAGGCGATATGGATATCTATTGGAGCATTTGTAGTCAATTAATCCATAAGACTAAGGGATTACCTGAAGGAACGGTGATTAAAAACATAGGAATAAATTAATCCCATTGGTTCTAATGTAGATATATCTATATGTAGAGATTTTTTCTTTGCACGCATGGGAACGGGTATATCTAGGGATAAAATGGTTTTAAATTAAATACAAAAGATCGATAAGGAGAGAATAGTATGGGGTCACAAGTGGAAAAACATCTTTTTGTAAAAATGTTAGAGAGGTATATGCCGGATGTAAAAGAAAAATTAAATGATGGCATTAATATTTCACAAATAAAAGAGCTTGGGCATATTTGTGGAAAA
Organism: Bacillota bacterium; assembly: GCA_023393095.1. Lineage (GTDB taxonomy): Bacteria > Bacillota > Clostridia > Lachnospirales > Lachnospiraceae > Mobilitalea. The sequence goes on along the minus strand of JAEWMT010000097.1, from coordinate 23,755 downwards.
TTACTACCGGATTCCTTCATAGAACTTTATGAAGCAGCGAATGGTGAAAATACATATGTTGGAACAATGTTAGGATTTGAATGGCTAAGTATTGAAGAAATAATTACTTCTCACAAGGAATTAATGGATTCTACTTATGAAATCCTGTCTGATCAACCGGATAAGATCAAAGAAGGCTTTTATAGAAAAGGGTGGGTACCTTTTGCACATGATGGGTCAGGCTCATATCTTGTTATGGATTTGGATCCTGATAAGGAGGGTGTGATTGGCCAGATTATCACTATTGACCGTGAGGATTCTAATTCCTATATGATAGCGAAAGGAATAGATGAATTTGTAACACTGATACAACAGAGTATGGATAATGGAAAGTTTTTTCTTAGTAACGAAGAAGAACCGCATTTTGAGTGGAAAACAGGACATTTATTTAACGATCTCGATAAGCTTTTAGATAATAAGGATGACTTAGAGGTAGAAATAGATGAATACTTCGAGCAATTTTATGAAGGAAAGATACATAACCATTTAATTTTCAAAAGTGAACTTGAAAAAACGAAAAGTTTATTTTTAAGAAATTCAGACATGAAAGACAGTAGCATTTCATTAGAAATTTTTAACTATATGATAAATCTGAAGGAACTAATTATCCATATTACTAATATAGATGATTTTAGCCCTTTGATGCATCTATCTTCCTTACGGAAATTAGTGATAATTGGTGACGCGTTGACTTCCTCTGATTTGAAGTATTTCACCGGACTGGACAGGCTAAAGGAATTAACGATTGGTAAAGTTTCTCTGGACAGTATACAAGAACTCGCAAATTGCAAGGGACTTAGCAATCTAAGCTTATATAAGATAAATGGCTTTGATTTTAATGAAATAGGTTGTTTTAAAAAAATAACAGAACTAGAATTGGAAGAAGTGAGTTGCGATAACCTCGGGTTTTTAAGTAAACTGAAAAAATTGAGGAAGTTATCTCTTAAGAGATTAGAAATCCCCGATCTGAAATTCCTAGATGGACTAACAAATTTAACATCATTTGAAACAGAAGAAAAAGCAAAAGACGAAAGCAATGTAAAAGCATTTAGTAGTTTAATCAAGTTAAAGGAGTTATTATACCCGATCAGCGATTTAAACCTTATCAAACCATGCAGCAATTTAGTTAAATTATGTATTGATGCAAGCGATTATATCGGAGTAGAAATACTTGCCCGGACGAAGGTTAAAAGTGTCTATCTATACGGTGTCACCTCTGAAGAACATGCCGATAATACAATTAAAACGATACAACAATATTGCGATTTAACATCTTATGGATGGAAACAGACCTGGGACGAGGATTAATATTAAAGAATGTAGAACTTTCTGTTAAGCTTTTGCCAAAAATTCTCCAGATTTAGAGGAGGATATCATAATAACTATAAAAATTATTTAGAATTAGATACTTACTTAATGAATTGCATAGAATCATCTTGACATTGTTAAATAAATAACATATTATAATGGTGTATATACACTATTAAGGAGGGTGAATCGGTATGAAAGATAAGAACACGGATAAGCAGCCGTCAATTTGTAACTGCATGAATATTCGTAGAGCGTCTCTGGCTATGACGAAATTATATGATCAATGGCTTATACCAAGCGGTTTATCAATCAGCCAATTTGCTTTACTAAAATATATCAATCTACTAGAGCCTGTCAGTGTAAGTGAACTGTCTCTGGAATTACGTCTTGACAGAACAACCTTGGTCCGTAATATGAAGCCTCTGGAACAGGAAGGGTTAATCATTGATGATTCGAAAAAAGGTGCACGCGACCGTCAGCTACGATTATCGGATAAGGGAAAGGAGCGGTACCGCTCTGCTGAAACTCTTTGGATTGATGTTCAGAATCATGTGGAACAGCAGTTGGGAAAAGATAATTTAAATATTTTAACCAACTTGTTATCCAAGATTGAAAATATGAATTAATAATTTTTATGTTTATTGTGTATATACACTATAAACCGAGGGGAGTAATATTAATGAGTAAACTAGAACACATTATCAGGGAGAAGGCATATTCTTTGGGTTATGAAAAATGCGGAATTATCCCGATTAAAGAATTGGAGGATTATGAGATTCGTTTAAACGAACGAATTGAAAAAGTACCTTCTTCTAATTTGTTTTACCAGAATCAAAAGAGATTAACAAATCTTCAGCAGCTCTTTCCTTGGGCAAAATCTGCAGTGATTGTAGCAGATCATTATGGTAAATATAAAATCCCTGAACAGGTGAATGGGCACATTGGAAAAACTTATCTGTTTGAAGCCCGTACGGATACAGGATCGGAGGGATACGAGAGAAGTGTTTCGATGGAGAGATATCTGCAGGAAATAGGTCTTAAGATCACTTCTGATAGGAAATTTGGTGTTATCCCTATGCGTTGGGCAGCCATGAAAGCAGGTCTAGGAATTATACGTAGGAATAATTTCTTTTATACCGAATCGGGATCCTGGGTCAATTTGGAGGCATGGTTAACCGATCAAGAGATGGTATTGAAAGAATCAAGTAATCTTCCTGAATGTCCCAAGGAATGTACATGTTGTATAAAAGCCTGCCCAAGTGGTTCTCTTTCATCACCATTTACGATGAATCCTATAAATTGTGTATCTTTTCTGACATCTTTTGGCAGACGTAATTTATATAAGGATCCTATTTATAAAACCTTCGGAGATTGGATTTATGGCTGTGATGCATGTCAGGATGCTTGTCCGATGAATAAGGGAAAATGGAAAGAAACATATGATTTTCCGGGAATGGATGAGATATCTTTGCATCTTACTCCGGAAAGCATCATGGAGATGGAGGAAAGCTATTACCAAGAATACATACAACCAAAATTCTTTTACATAGGACCGAATGATCTTTGGAAATGGAAGTGCAATGCGCTTTGTTATATGCAAAATAATTATAAAGAATCATATAAACCATATATCCTGGCAGCCTGTGAGAATGAAAATGAGATAATCCGTGAATTGGCACAGATGATTTGCAGTAAGCAGTTTGAATAATATAAATTGTTGAAGAAAAGTATATTTTTACATTAGGATAGATAATAGAATGATTGGAAAATGATATAATGCAATATCATACAATCATTCTATTATTTTTTATGCTATTCTTCATACATATCTCAGAAAATGGAGGAAATGATCGATGTTAACTACGGAAGAGACAAAATGTGTAATGGTAATTGATGAAGAATTACCGACAGGAATCATGGTAAATACAGCAGCAATATTAGGGATAACCCTTGGAAAACTGGAACCGGCATTTGTTGGACCGGATGTAACTGACGGTTCAGGGCTGACACACAAAGGAATCGTTACTCAGCCAATTCCAGTCTTAAAAGGTAATAAGGAGCTATTGAATAATCTCAGGGAAAAGCTTTTTACACCGGAATTTGAAGAATTAAGTGTTGTAGATTTCTCAGATGTGGCACAAAGCTGCCATGTCTATGAACAATATATTGATACAGCTGAAGGTAAACAGGAATCAGAGTTTGAATATCTGGGAGTCATCCTGTATGGAAATAAGAAAAAAGTTAACAAACTAACGGGAAGTATGCCATTACTCAGATAAATTTTAATATATACTTCCTTTCCTGTGGTGTATTATAGTAAAATGAAATAAATAATAACAATAACATAGGACATCATTAAATTAGTTTATATTATTTCAGAAACTGAAAGGAAGAATATCATTGAACAAAGAAACTGTGAAACTAAATAATATCGACGAATATATTCAGCAATTTTCTTCGGAAATTCAGGAAATCCTTATCACGATCAGAGAAGTCATCAAAGAAGCTGCACCGGAGGCGAAAGAAAAAATAAGCTATCAGATGCCTGCATTTGAATTAAATGGAATCCTAGTCTATTTTGCTGCACAGAAAAAACATATCGGGTTTTATCCTACAGCCAGTGGAATTGAAGCTTTTAAAGAAAAGCTTTCAGAATATAAAGGAGCGAAAGGCTCGGTACAGTTCCCGTATAACAAGCCGATACCATATGATTTAATTCGTTCCATTGTAAAATACCGAGTCGAGGAAAACATGAGTAAATCAAATCAGAAATAGGGCAATTGACAAGTAATTTCAAAATCATATTCAATATTCTAGTTAAAAATTCTTATTTATTAAGGCAGGAGTGTACCGGCGTTTGCTGTGCACTCCTGTTTATTGATATTATATTAATTTTTAAGTTATATTGAAGTGATTGATAGGTAGTAAGCTGATAAATTCAGGAATATATTACCGCATTACTAGATAAATATTGGTATCTGACTTATTGACAATATTCCTTACTATGTTTATTATGATACAAAATGATCTTAAGTGACTTTAACATTTTAATTTGATAATTATCTGTAATTAAATATGGATTTCCATGAAAGGACGATCTATGAGTGGTTTAATTAAAATATCGGAACAAAAAGACATTATCTCAAAATATCAGAATACTCCAATCGAACAGTTGTTGAAATACCATAATTTCGGTACTCCTTTTGAAAATTACTCAAAAGCCGAATTACTGGTAGGCATGTGCATGGATAATCGGAAACAGCTTAGAATTCCGAATAATTTTGCGTATATCCTCCGAACCGGAGGAGGTAATCTGCGCTCTATGGAATTTAAAATGTCTTATGCCATTGCACTAGGAGGAGTGAAATGCTTTGCTCTAATCGGACATAACAATTGCGGAATGGTAAATCTGGTTTCAAAAAAAGAAGCATTTATCAGAGGTCTGGTTGAAAATGCAGGATGGAGCGAGATACAGGCGGAGGAACATTTCATGAGCTTTGCCCCCTTATTTGAGATCGAGAATGAATTCGATTTTCTTATCAAAGAAACAAAGCGATTAAGGGAAAAATACCCTAAGATTCTGATTGCGCCTTTATTTTATCAGCTTGAGGATAATATGCTTTATTTCCTGGAGGAAGATATAAGAAATTGATTTAGAAACCTTTAAACTGGATATTCAATAACCAATTGCTGTATAATTTGACAATTATTAGGATGACATAAGGTAAGAGAGGAAATTGCAGGTGAGTAACTATAAATGGTGCATTTGTGATATGGATGGCACACTATTAAATTCACAGGATATGATATCAGAGGAAAATGAGGCAGCATTAAAAAAGCTTCAGGAGAGCGGGGTTGAGGTGATGATCGCCTCCGGCAGACTGGATCTGTTGGTAAAGCGTTATGTACACCAATTGGATTTAAAGGGACATGTAATTTCCTGCAATGGTGGACTGATTCGAAGTCTTCATACGGGAGAGATTATATATTCCAATGCAATGAATAAAAATACGGTACAGGAGATATTAACCTATTGTATGGACAAGAACATTCATTTTCTTGTATATACAACCCATGTGATGTTTTCCAGCAATCATAATCCAAGAGTTATAAGATATGAAAATATTAATAAGGATCTACCGGAAATCCTGCGGTTTGAAGTAAGATATCTTACTGATGCAGCCATGGATGATATGGAGGAAATGGATATTCTGAAAGTCCTGCTTATCTGTGATAATCAGGAACAGGTTGCCTACCTTATTAATAAGTTTTCAAAGTTCGATAGCCTTACAGTAGTAAGCTCCGCAAAAGGGCTAGTTGATATTATGGCTTCCGGTACTTCCAAAGGAAAAGCGTTAAAAATCCTAGCGGACAAGTATAAGGTTAACCCGGAGGATATCATAGCTTTTGGGGATAATTATAATGATATTGACCTTCTTAAAAGTGTTGGTTTGCCTATTGCAATGGAGAATTCGGTTGATGAACTGAAAGCAGTAGCTAAGTATATTACAAAGTCCAATGATGAATCGGGCATAGCATATGCGGTAAAACATTATATTCTTTAAAATAAATAACAGGGCTTTCTTGAAACCATTCCGTACAAACAAACTGGTATCAGGAAAGCCCTTAATTTATCTAATACCACGATGGTCATAGCCGCATTCCTCTGTTTCTCCAGTATTCCTCAGTTACCAGAAGAGGAACACCTTTGGCAGTTGTTATTGGATTATTATTCAGGTCTTATATTGGATAGAGATGTCAACTATATTTCTAATTATTATAAAAAAGGTATTGACAAAACTCTATTAGGACAGTATGATATAAAACATATTAAATCTATATGAATTGTATGGATAGCCGAAGGAGATTATATGGATTACGCATTTATCAATGAATATACACCTTTATATATCAAAGCCGCAAAGCTTACATTGGCAATTGCCGTACAGGGTATCCTGTTAGCAATTATCGTTGGACTGATATGCAGTTTAATCCGGTATTATAAAGTTCCTTTTCTTCGAAAGATTATAGGTATCTACATAGAATTATCTAGAAATACACCCTTGTTGATACAGCTATTCTTTCTATATTTTGGGTTACCGAAGTTAGGAATTATCCTTAGTTCCGAAGCTTGTGCAGTAGTTGGGCTGACATTCCTCGGAGGAAGCTATATGGCGGAAGCTTTTCGAAGCGGACTGGAAGCGGTTACAAAGACACAGATAGAAGCAGGACTGAGCTTAGGACTTACGAAATTACAGGTGCTTCGTAATGTGATATTGCCGCAGGCAATATCAATATCCATACCGGCCTTCAGTGCCAATACTATTTTCTTAATCAAGGAAACATCGGTGTTCAGTGCGATTGCCTTAGCAGACTTAATGTATGTTGCGAAGGATTTAATCGGATTATATTACAATACGGACGAAGCACTGTTAATGCTGGTAATTGCTTATTGTATCCTATTGCTGCCGATCTCTGTTGTTTTTACCATTTTGGAAAGGAAGATAAGATATGCGGGATTTGGGAATTAGTGTTCTCTTTCAGGGGAGAAACTTTATCAGATTATTGGAAGGCTTACTGGTAACGATTAATATATCACTGGTTTCGGTGTTATGTTCGATTATCCTCGGGATATTACTTGGAATGATTATGACAATTAAGAATCCTATTACGAGGGTTGTTACACGTATCTATTTAGAGTTTATCAGGATCATGCCACAGCTGGTACTTTTGTTTCTTATTTATTTTGGAATCACGAAGACTTTTCATATTAATTTATCAGGAGAGCTGTCAGCCATTATTGTTTTTACAATGTGGGGAACTGCAGAAATGGGTGATTTGGTGAGAGGAGCCCTGACTTCTATTCCGATGCATCAGTATGAAAGTGGTAAAGCAATCGGACTGACCGATTTTCAGATCTATATTCATATTATTATACCGCAGACAATACGCCGGCTGGTACCCTTAGCAATTAATCTGGTAACCAGAATGATTAAGACGACTTCACTGATCGTATTAATCGGTGTTGTAGAAATAGTTAAGGTAGGACAACAGATTATTGAAGCTTCAAGACTAACGATTCCGTCGGCAGCTTTATGGATATACGGAGTGATATTCTTCCTTTATTTTATTGTATGTTATCCGATCTCACTACTTTCCGGTAAATTGGAAAGGATATGGAGTGAATAGCTTAAGATACAAATCCGACGTTGTTGATGACTAAATTAATTATATTGATGAAAAATGAAGGGTTCGGGTGACAAGCATGAAGTCGTTAGAGAAAATATTAGAGATAAAGCATTTGAATAAAAGTTTTCAGGATACTGTAATTTTAGATGATGTCTCCTTGGATATTCATAAAGGAGAAGTAGTTGTGGTACTTGGACCGTCAGGCTGCGGTAAGAGCACTCTACTCCGGTGCATCAATGGGCTGGAGAAGATACAGGGTGGTGAGATCTATCTGAATGGGGATATGATCAGTAATCAGACCAAAAGCATGCATCTTATAAGGCAAGACATTGGTATGGTTTTTCAAAGCTATGAATTGTTCCCACATCTGACAATTCTTGATAATATTCTTCTTGGTCCAATCAAGGCTCAGAAAAGAGACAAAAAGGAAGTGATAAAAGAAGCAGAAGATTTATTAAGTAGGGTAGGTTTGTCGGATAAGAAAAAGGCATATCCGAGACAACTCTCCGGTGGACAAAAGCAAAGAGTGGCAATTATAAGAGCATTATGTATGCATCCTAAAGTAATGCTGTTTGATGAGGTAACAGCTGCACTGGATCCTGAGATGGTCAGGGAAGTATTGGATGTTATGCTGGAGCTGGCGAAAGAAGGAAGCACAATGATCATTGTTACCCATGAAATGCAGTTTGCAAGAGCAATTGCCGACCGGATCATATTCCTGGATGAAGGTAAAATTGTAGAGGAAAATAAACCGGGTGAATTCTTTACCAATCCAAAGACAGAAAGAGCAAAGCAATTTTTAAATATTTTTGATTTTGACTGCGTGAATAACGACGAATCAAAGATACAGAAAGAACTGGCTAATAAGTGATTTAGTCTACTAATTCACTTATCATAAATTAAAATGATATGGGTAATACCCAGGAAAGAGGGAGAATTATGAAAAAATCAAAAAAATTAATTGCATTATTATTAAGTCTTGTGTTTGTGACTGTATTATTTACAGCCTGCAAGAATAGCACAAAGGCAACGGATGGAGCATCTGCAACAGATAAGACAACGACTGCACCCACCTCAGATAAATCAGCTAAACGGGCAGGGACCGCAAGAACTCTGGATGAAATCAAGAAAAGTGGTAAGGTTATTATAGGTGTATTTAGTGATAAGAAACCATTTGGCTATGTAGATGAAAATGGTGCTTACCAGGGCTATGACGTATATTTTGGTAACAGAATAGCAAAAGATTTGGGTGTGGATGTGGAATACGTACCAGTTGATCCTGCCAGCCGTGTTGAATTTCTTACATCTGCAAAAGTAGATATCATTTTAGCTAACTTTACCTTAACAGAAGAACGTGCAGAGAAAGTGGATTTTGCACTTCCCTATATGAAGGTTTCACTTGGTATTGTATCACCGGATAAAGCACTGATTACAGAACCAAAACAGTTGAAAGGAAAGAAATTAATTATTGCAAAGGGAACTACAGCAGAAACTTATTTCTCAGAGAATTATCCGGATGTAAAATTAATCAAATTTGATCAGTATAGCGATGCTTACAGTGCACTGTTGGATGGCAGAGGAGATGCATTTACTACCGATAATACCGAAGTCCTTGCATGGGCGTTGGAAAATAAAGGCTACTCGGTGGGAGTTGAATCCTTAGGAAGCGTTGACTCAATTGCACCTGCTGTACAAAAAGGAAATAAGGAATTATTAGATTGGATTAATAATGAGATAAAGACCCTGGGTAACGAACAATTCTTCCATAAAGACTATGAAGAAACACTAGCACCGGTTTACGGGGCTGCCGCATCTGCAGATAACTTAGTAGTTGAAGGTGGCGTGATAAAATAAAATGATATAGAATTATAATTTTGATTAAAAGACCTTTTTTATCATACACAGTATAAATACTGTTGTGCGGTAAAAAGGTCTTTTATTTATATCATAGGAAATTACGTCCGAAGATATAAAAATCTCTCCGTACATAGGATGCGCACTTCACGGAAATAAAGTATGTTATTTCGTAATCCGCTCGGGCGTGAAGAATGGGTGTAGTACATTCTTTAATTCTAAGTAATATATAAAAATTCGTAGGCAGGTAACGTACTCTACATTAATTGATATTGTAATTGGGGTTTGAAAAAATTTATATTGCGAACTTACTAATGTTAAATTATGAATTAAAATACTTATAATTCAAAAAATATCGACATAAAATATCAAAATATTTAGATTTGATCTAAATGCACTTTGAAAACCTTTAAACTGATGAAGATTTCTTCATAAAACACCAAAAATATTATAAAAAAGATAAATAGAATGAAATACTTCTGAAAAGGAAAAAGATATACTTAACTCATCAATGAAACACAAAACATAATAAATTTTACAGGAGGTAAACTTATGGATTTCGAAGCATTATCATTAGCTGTGCAGAAGGGTAAAGCAAAACAGGTAAAAGAATTAGTTAATCAGGGTATTGAAGAGGGAGTTTCCTTTGAGAAAATTCTTAATGAGGGACTTATCGGTGCTATGGGAATTGTTGGTGAGAACTTCAAACTGAATAAAATCTATGTTCCTGAGATGTTAGTAGCAGCAAGAGCAATGTCAGCAGGTCTTACAATTCTTGAGCCGTTACTTACAGCAACTGGTGTTAAACCGATCGGTAAAATTGTTATCGGAACAGTAAAGGGTGACTTACATGATATCGGTAAGAATTTAGTTGCGATGATGATGAAAGGAATGGGAGCTACCGTATATGATTTAGGTATCGACGTTCCGGATCTTGCATTTGTTGAGAAGGCAGAAGAAATTGGTGCTGATATCGTATGTGTATCCGCATTATTAACAACAACAATGCCTGCAATTGGTGATGTTATCAAAGAATTCGAAAAAGCAGGAGTTAGAAATAAATATCATATCATGATAGGTGGAGCACCTGTTAACCAGCAGTTTGCAGATTCTGTAGGTGCTGATGGTTATACCTCCAATGCTAGTGAAGCAGCTGAATATGCAAAAGCATTTTTAGAAAAAAAATACGGTAAATAGGAGGATTGACATAAATGAGCAGACAATTTACAAAACTTGCGTATACTTCAGTAGATGATTTCATCTATGGCGCATGTCCAAATCCGGTAAAAACAAGAAGCGGATTAGTAATCGGTGGAGGCGAAATTTATCCTGAGGTTAACTTTACATTACCTCCAATGAATATTAATAAGGATACCATGCCTGAGGTTTTAAAAATATATCAGGATATTATTAACGGAGTTTTAAAGAAAGCGCATGAACTGCATGCACCCGGTCTTATAATCGAATTTGAGACCTTACCGGATATGACAGAGCATCCGGAATGGGGTATTCAGATCCACAAGTTGCTTCGTGATACCATGTCTGAATATGAAGCGAAATACGGTTTGAAGAGCGCTATCAGAATGACACCAAATGATATCAGAGAGATGAGCCGCCCTCCGATTATGAGAAGTGGAAAGTACTGGGATGCAATGGTTAAGACCTTTGAAGGAACTGCAAAAGACGGCGCAGATATTTTATCGATCGAATCTACCGGTGGTAAGGAAATAAACGATGAAGCAATCGTAAATGCAGATCTTAGAACTTCCATCTTCGCTTTGGGATGTCTGGCATCCAGAGATATGAAGTGGTTATGGCAGAATATTACTGCGATTGCAAATGCGAACGGAGCTATCTCCGGTGGTGACTCAGCTTGCGGCTTTGCCAATACCTCTATGGTTCTTGCAGAGCAGGGTTTCATTCCTAAGGTATATGCAGCTATCATGAGAACTGCAACGGCTCCAAGAGCTCTTGTAGCTTTAGAAAATGGTGCAGTAGGCCCAAGTAAGGACTGCGCATATGAAAATGTTTATCTGAAAGCAATTACCGGTACTCCGATTACTTTAGAGGGTAAGAGTGCAGCATGTGCTCACTTCAGCCCGATCGGTAATATCTCAGCTGCAGTAGCTGACTTATGGAGTAATGAATCTGTACAGCAGATTAAACTGTTAAGCGGCTTTGCACCTGTAGTATCAACTGAGCAGTTAGTTTACGACTGTCGTCTGATGAATGTAGCAGCGAAAAAAGGACATGCTAAATTAATGAGAGACCTCTTAGTGGAATCAGACTGCTATCTTGATCCTCAGGCTTATGTATTAAGACCGGATGTGGCATTTGAGATTGGCAATGAGATCGTTAAGACTCAGGATCCGTTCATCAGAACCTTAAATACTGCAAAGCTTACAATTGATATCTTAAGAAGAGCAGTGGATAAGAAAGAACTTGAATTAGAAGAAAGAGAAATGAACTGGCTTGATATACTGGAAGGTCAGATTGAGGATATTCCTGAGGATGAAGAAGCCTTTATCGCAGAAATGAAGGAAGAAGTAGATGCTTCTAAATATAATCCATCAGAATACGGCATTTAGTTATAGCTTTATATAAATGCAATAACCCTATTCCCCCCCTTGTTAAGAGGAATCCCATTTGTAATACTCAGGGGATTCCTCTTTCTTATTTCATAGTAATCTTCATAGGAAATTGCGTTCTAAGAATTATAAAGGAAACCATAATCAATACGATGATTGGAGGGTTATCATGGAAAAGACGAAGATAGATATCATATCCGGCTTCTTAGGAGCTGGAAAGACAACATTTATCAAGAAAATGATTAAGGATTTGTACACAACGGATCAAGTAGTTATTTTAGAAAATGAATTCGGAAGAATTAATATAGACCAGGAAACACTAGGAAGAGAGGGGCTTACCGTAAAGCCAATTCAGGCAGGGTGCATCTGCTGCTCAAGCTCCATGGATTTGTCAAAAGGTATTGAAGAAATTATCCGTGATTATCACCCCGAACGGATCATTGTTGAACCAACCGGAATTGCTAAATTATCTGAGATCAAGAAGCTTTTTAAGTTGGAGGAAACGAATCAGGTATGTATGATTGACCATATTATAACCATCGTGGATGCAAAAAATTATTATATGAGAACCATGATATCAAAGGACTTCTTTGAAGACCAGATCAGGGCAAGTGAAGTAATCTTCTTAAGTAAAACAGAACAGATGGAAGAGGAGAAGTTATATAAGGTTAAGGAAGAAATCAGTAAAATTCAGCCGGATTGTCTGATTGTTGATAAACTATGGGAAGGTATGGAACCAATTCGTTTAAGGGAATACATTAATTATAAAATCGATACATCCGAGGTTAAACATAAGCTTGGAATGAGGAAAAACCATGTAAATGATTTTGACCGTTATGAAATTATATCCGATGACGCTCTGAATATGAATCGAATTACCCTATTTATCAATGAAATTAAAAATGGTGTTTTTGGTGAAATACACAGAATAAAGGGAATCTGCAAAGACTCAGAAAATGGAATTTATTCTGTAGATTATATACCGGGAGAAATGATAATCAAGCCAGTCGTGGGTCAACATTCTGAAGTATTCCAATCTAGAATATGTCTGATTGGAAGACAGATAAATAAAGAAAAATTGGATGAAATGTTTAAATAGATTAGTAATTTAATAAGAACGAAAAATATAAATATTTATTATGATATTTTAAAGAATTAATTAATATTCCAACGATAAAAAGCTGATATTATTCTGTTACGTTGAGAGCATACAGGGTAATATCAGCTTTTTAGGGTGTCATCTTAAACGAATTAAATTCATTTCTATTAGCAAACTAGGAACTGAAACTTCGCAGAAGTAAATCTAAAGCTATTCAATCAATACGACATGAATCATCTGCGAATTTATTAGTTGTGGTTTGGGTGTCATATGTCATATATGAATTAATGCACTCATATTCATCTCTTAACTTAAATCGGAATATACCCCCGTTAGTAACTATAAAGTCTGTCTGTACTGTTTCGGTGTCATACCGGTTGCTTTCTTAAATACATTGGAAAAATAACTTTGATTATCAAATCCCAGTTCAACTGCAATATTAATCAGTGAAAGATTGGAGTTTTTTAATAAAAGCTTGGCATTTTCAACTTTCAAATTCAGAATATAATTTGAGAAATTAACTCCGGTTTCTTTCTTAAATAGTGTTGAAAAATATGCAGGATTCAAGCCTACATGCTCTGCAACTATATCCAGAGTCAAACTCTGATTGTAGTGATCATTGATATAAGCAATACTTTTTTTAATAACAGACAGATGATTGCCGTTTGTATTACTAAATGCAAGATTCGTAAAATGATCGAGAGTTTCCATTAGAACATAGGATAAATCAGTTAGATTTTTTACATTTGTCAAATCATGCATAAAGTTTTCCGTCATATGATAGATAGAGCTTTCATTCGAACCTGCTTCATAGGTTGCTCTGGACAGTAATGCGATTAATTCAATGGTTCTTACCTTAATAATATCGATATTATTCCCTGAAGTAAAATAAATTTGGCCAAGCATCTCATTTAACATCGCTCTGGCACCAGCTGCATTGCCGGATAATACATCACTAATTAACGATTTCTCCATAGCATACTGAGTAGGAGGGGAGACTTTATCATCTTCTTTGGTAGCCTGTATATATTCACCTATTTTCGCCTGTTGAAAGGCCTTCTCACTTAATTCTCTGGCACGCTCGGATTCCCCCGTAATCAAGTTCGTTATAAGTAAAAACAGGAGTTTACTAAGATGTCTTGCCTGAAAGGGTTCAATTAACGGAACTGCAGTTAATGCAGTGTACATCTTCCTTCGATAATCCAGACTGATATTATGCTTTTGTATGATACTGTCCACCAGGGTCATATCAGGGTAATCCAATACGATAGGTCCTGCCAGGATGCTTCCCTGATAGGCTTTTTCCTTGACAATAGGAATCGTGAAATGAATGATACCGGCAGGGCACAAATAAATATAGGATTCGCCGAGATTTAATGACATCATGCAGGAATCCTGATGTGTCTTAGCACAGGGACAGTATTTACCGGTTGCCTCCTGGAATAGGGAGCAGTATTGATAAGGCTGTCCAAACTGAGCAGTCTCGTTGCCTTCCTTATCCAGCATGGTCAGGGTGATGTTTGTAGCATAGGAATAAGTCTGCAGATTGTTTTTTAATATATCGATAAAATCCATAAGGACATCCTTTCTTAGTGAAAAAGGTTATAAAATATACTATTCCTATATAAATTATATAGCACATAAAGATTGATGACAATATGCATTTATAATATAATATTAAAACGATTATTTTTAATATAATTTAAATCTATTGGTTATTGAAATATAATAATGGCAATAACTCGGAGCGTGCCGTTGTGAGTCCCATCTTTAATACCTCACAGCCGATATAGTTGATAAAGCTTCGCAGTTTTGTTGCAGATAATAAGTGATTTTTACATCTCCATAATATCTCCATATAAGATAGGTATGATAAGTTGAAAGAAACAATATATCTTAATGGAGGTAATTCATATGAACAATGCAATGACACATTATATGGAATTGTTGGCATCAAATCAGCCATGGAATTTGTTAATTTTCATGGCAGTTCCTGTTATCTGTGCCGAAACTCTGGCGATTACAGAGTTAATTATTTTATTTACTAGAAATACGAAAGGTAAGGCGAGAGTTGTCAGTAAAGTTACTGGTGTATTTGCAGGACTCTATTTTCTTGGTATTTTTATATACCTGTTTATCAATGCTGTTATTCCACTTAGTACAACCGGAGGCTGGAGAGGGCCGGCGGATGTAATCGCAGTCGGATTTTATCTGTCTGGAATCATTCCTTTTCTTGGAATGACATTACTGGAATTGGGACTAATCGGTAAAAAGGGTGATGAGGAAGGTAAGTTAAAGCTTCATGCAGTGTTGGTTGGTGTTTTTCTTGTAGTAGCCCATATAGCGATGATTTTTGGTATGATCAATCCTGATTTATTTATCATGAAGGGAATGTAATACGAATAGGGAAAAGAATATATAAAGAAAGCATATGCAATAAAAAGTAATAATGAAGTAATAATGTAGTAAATAAAAGCTTCCGTACAGGTGAAGTTCATATCACTTTACGGAAGCATTTTTATTTCATAGGAAATTGCGTCCTATGAAATAAAAAGCACTCCGTGCAGGATGCGCACTTCGCGGTTAGGAAGTATGTTACTACGTAACCCGCTCGGGCGCGGAGAATGTGCGCACACATTCTTTGTTCTAAAATACTAGATTCATTCATTATTTATTCAGTTGTATTTATGATATCCTTAATAATAATGTATATACAAATTATTTACAAAGATCAGCGACTACCTGGTTAATCAGCTTTCCGTCGGCTTTGCCCTTCAGCTCTGCCATAACACTCTTCATGATCTGTCCCTTATTCTTGGTAGCTACGGCATCAGCAAAATTGCTTTGAATAAAAGCTTTGATTTCTTCCTCGGACATCATGGAAGGAGCATATTCCTTAATTATTTCATAGGTTGCCTGATAACCGGCTTTTAATTCTTCTCTTTCCTCCGGGCAGGTGTCCATTTGTTCTTTCACTAACTTCATTTCTTTTAGTATTGCACGATCCACTAATTCTTCCGGAATATCATCGCGACAGCCCTCGTCAATTGCTATTTTCTTTACTGCTGATACCAAAGAAGAAATGGCTTCCTTACGAATCTTGTCCCTTGCTTTCATTGCTGCTACCATGTCTTTTTGTAATTGTTCCATTTGCATAAGTAAAACCTCCAATTCGAATTCTCATTTTGTATCATAATAGCGATATGATCTTAAAAATACAAAATTATTTCTCTATTAGAAAATAGTATAGGGTAAATTCAGTATGGAATCAAGAGATAATTTACTATATTCAGTAATTATAAAATTGAATACGATTGTATACGATAACATGAAGAAGGTAGTATTTTATAGTAAAAACTCAAGCTTTGCAGTTGAATTATGTTGATAATATTTGATAAAATCAGCAGTTCAGTTCAATGAAGAAATAAGTAGTTCTGATATTTTAATTATGGCTTCGATTTAAAGTGGGAATTCATTAATTACTTTCTTACAAATATCATTATTACTATTGAAAATACATAATTCGTCCGATATAGAATTAAGAATAGCAGTTCAATTGAACAAGCAAACTTCACTCTAACGCCCATACTTTTTGAACATAAATCCTGAAAATAGCAGTATTTACTATTCTTCACAAGCCTTTTATACGAGGCTTTGGATTTGCTTCTCCTTATGTGAGAAGATTCATATGAATCAACAGACATAGGAAATATGTTCTGAAAGGTTGAAAATTTTAAAAAAATATCTTATTATATTATTATGAATGAAGTCGTATCATCAGGTTCTTATAACAAAGGAGAAATTATGGCAAAGATAAATAACGTTGTCAATGTAAATGCAGCAAGTACATACAATGCTCCTTCTTCTCAAGTAAATTCAGACGATTCTTCAGATTTTTCCTCATATCTGGGCGAATCCAAGAGTCTGGATAAGATTTTTGATCAAGCAGCAGAGAAATATAACGTACCGGTAGAATTATTGAAGGCAGTAGGAAAAGCAGAATCGAACTTTAGAGCGGATGCTCTCTCCAGATGTGGAGCACAGGGAATCATGCAGCTGATGCCTGCTACCGCGAAAGGTCTTGGCGTAAAAGATGCATTTGATCCTGAGCAAAATATTATGGGAGGAGCCAAATATATCTCCACCCTTTTAAAGAGATATGATGGCGATACCAAACTGGCACTTGCTGCTTACAATGCAGGAAGCGGTAATGTTGCAAAATATGGTGGAGTACCTCCATTTAAGGAGACACAGAATTATATTAAAAAAATTCTTGGTTTTATTAAGCAGGGTGGTAGTGATGTAATTACAACTAATAATACTGCGGCTGATCATAATGCGGCAACTATTAATGAAAAGAACATTAGTAATAATGTTTTTCAAGTTGCACCTGCTGATTTACCAACTGCAATTACAACTAATTATGCCTATCTTCTTTCCGGTAATGCAGAAGAATCAATAGATTCGGTTTCCGATTTGGATATTGTATTCTCCTATGATGAATACTTAAATTTCATAGATCACTTCCTGAATGATGAGAATAATGGGAATGCAAAAGAGAATACTAATAAATATAATACAAAAGATATTGCCTATAGTTCTCCGGTAATAAATCTTTTAGTGAATAAAAAATTATAATAAGTTTTTATGGTGACCGAATATGAAGCAGATTTTTACAGCAACGATTATGCAGCATGAGAACATCAATGGCGCATATATTGAACCTCCTTTTAACGTTGAAGAAGTATTTGGAGCTAAGAGAGTCAAGGTAAAAGCTACCTTTGACGGTGTTGAATACCGTGGCTCTATCGTACGAATGGGTGGCTGTTATATGCTGGGGATGACTCAGGATATACGGAAACAAATCGGGAAAAGCTTTGGTGATACGGTTGAGGTTATCGTGGAAAAAGATGAAGAAGAGCGAATTCTTGACATTCCTTTTGATTTATCTGAAGCGATGAAGAATAATATAAATTCAAGGAAAACATACGATAGCTTATCCTATACAGCTAAAAGAGATTATATACGATGGATTACTGATGCAAAGAAAGCAGATACAAGACAAAACAGAATCGAAAAAGCTGTCAATATGTTAGCAGAAGGCAAGAAGCTTAAATAAACCATTAGAATGATATTTAGATTAACTATGATCCTCGGATTCTTAAAAGAATTCGAGGATTTTTGATTAGGAGATTAATCTATCTATTATGCTGGTAAGTTATGAATTTAAAAAAGTGTTCGATGTACTTTCATTTATAATAGTTTTGAGTGTTTTCATATTATGAATAAACGCACAGCCCTAGAAAGTATAGTAATTGGAAAATGATTAGTATCTAAATTCTGCCGTAATAGATGCTTCGATCTGTTTGCTGCCTGACTCTATCGGAGTTGTAACAGCTTCCCCGCGAGAAGAATAGACAGGAGTATAGGGGGCGGGCTGAAGACTGTTTTCGGTTATCTTAACAGGAATTGGATCAAACTTAGTTTTTAAAACTGAAGAAACTGATTTGGCCTTCATAATAGCATTATTAACCGCAAGATTGAGTGCCTGTTGATAATATATTTCTGGAGCAGCGACATCAAAAGTAACATTATCTACAATGTTTGCTCCTTCATTAACTGCTGTATCAATGACGATACCAACCTGACCGACATTATCGGTTCGGATTTCATATATATTTCTGACAGAGTAACCCCGATCGATTCGAGTATTGTTTTCATAATCATAAACTTTTTCAATTTGATATTGATATGTTTTTATATCAGTAATACCAAGTTCTTTTATTGCATCAAGAATTTGCTGGCTTATTCTTGAATTTTCAGTCTGAGCGGCAGTCACACTATTACCTGTCGTCAGTACTCCAAGGCGTATAATTGCAAGATCAGGAATAACACTAACCTGTCCCCTTCCATTGAATATCATTTTTTTGAAGGGTATTTGCTGTTCCTCAAAATTCATATACATGAAAAGAACCTCCAATAATTACATATATCAATATATGATAATTGATAAGAAAATAGACACCTTATATTGGAGAAGGACTTTCATATCATGATTACTGAAAATTATATACTTATTATAAGTTCACATGTTAAGATTTGTTATTTCGCATTAATCCTATTACAAAAAAGATAACAGAAACAACAACGAAACAGATAGCCGTGCTTATATTTGAGACCTGCTGTGACAAAGGCATATGAGTGTAAAGAAAGTGATCCACAGTATAATTTGTGAATAGGTCACAAGGAACACATAGCAATGCTCCAATACACATATAAAACCAAATGTTTATCTTAAGCTTTTTTGCCAATACCATTAGCCATAAGAAGATCAGCCAGGTAATAGTAATTTGAAACGCCAGATTCCACAGCCAGCCATTATAACCAGAAAGAATAGCTACTTCATATTCAATGACTGCAAGAAATGGTATAATCAGTATCGTTAATAAGAATAAACTTATGTAAATACCTCTTTTTTTCCATAGTACAGGAGGGATAAGTAGACAACCACCCATGATGCAACCTGCTATAACAAGAATTGACCAAGTCAGGCTTAGATCAACGGCAATATTTACAATGACACAGGTTAGAATTGCTATACATAAGCATACAGTAAAAATCGCTGCAATTAATTTTTCTAGTTTATAATTTTTATTTTTCATAATTTTATAAGCATAATCCAACACATTATCAATATTCTTAGTATTTGTATCCGAAGAATTTGTAGCGGATTCACCATCAAGTAATTCATTTATGGAAGTTCCAAGTGCATCGGCTAGAGGATTCAGCATACTGATGTCAGGATATCCGGCACCGCGTTCCCATTTTGATACTGCTTTGTCTGTAATACCGAGTATATTTGCAAGTTCCTTCTGAGTTAAATTTTTTTCTTTCCTTAAATTACAGATAAATTCACCAGTCTTTTTGTTATCCATTTTTTTTTACCTTTCCTTTATTACTGTTTTGATGCATTAAAGTAATTATCTTCCCACATAATAATCTTTTTAAGATTCTTACGCAATCGACTTAGTGTATATAGGCGTGTAAACGTATCGTAGAGTATTGAAAATCATCATTTATAATATAATAACATGAGTAAAATAATAGGTAAATATAAACTGTGTTGATATTATCTTACATGCTTATTGCTGGTGAATATACAAAATGTTATATTAATAATGTGGTTATATTTGTAATGAGATTTAAAAATAATAGGATTAAAATAATAATAGGATTATAAAAAACATGATTATTACTCAAATCAATCGTAGTATAATCATAGAAAAATCAATAGTAGAAATTGAGGAGAAAAATCCTCATAAGAATGCGAGGAGGAAAAATCCTCCTAAGTAAAATCATTATGATAAATAAAGGAGGATTGAAATGAAAAAATTAATTTTAGTTACATCACCGCCGGCATGTGGTAAGACATTTATTTCAAAGCAGCTTTCTAAAACCTTAAAGCATGTGGTATATCTGGATAAAGATACTTTAATATTATTATCAAAACAGATATTTCAAGTTGCCGGTGAACCATATAATCGGAGTTCTAAATTCTTTGAAGAGAATATTAGAGATTATGAATATGAAACAATTGTTGCACTGGCCTTGGAGGCACTGGATTATGATGATATCGTATTAATTAATGCTCCATTTACCGAGGAGATTAGGAACTTAAATTATATCAATCATTTAAAGGAAAAGTTAAAAGAGAAGAATGCAAAGCTTGTTGTGGTTTGGGTAGAAACTTCAATAGAGATGTGTAAACAGAGGATGATCGCGCGTAATTCGGACCGTGATTCCTGGAAGCTGGAGCATTGGGATGAATATATTTCCAGCTGTGATTTTTCGATTCCAATCACTTTGGATGATCCAAATGTGATAGATGATTTATTAATTTTTAAAAATTCCTCGGAAGAAGAATATGAGAAATCCATGAAAACAATTATAGAAATCCTAGAAAGACCATAGTATATTTATTGGTTATGTGACTTACAAAAGCCTTTATTTCTAGGGCTTGTAGGCAAGCTTGATATGCTTATTGATAGATTCTATTAATTGAATCTTGTCTTAAGACAACCTTAATTAATTTATTGACAAAATTAAAAAAATACAGTTGACATTTCGGAAAATCTGTGATACATTTTACAAATCAAAGGCGATTTGACTTTGGAGAGCTTAAGCTTACTCTCTAAAAGTAATCGCCTTTTTTGTTATCAAAAAATAAGCGGAAAAGGATGGCGGTAAGTATGAGTGAAATTAGTTTGGGAAACAGCGCATTTGTGATCACGAGTGCAGTGCTGGTGTTTTTAATGACACCTGGGTTAGCATTTTTCTATTCAGGAATGGAAAGAAGAAAGAATGCACTAAATACCTTAATGTCATGCTTCTTTATTTGTGGTGTTGCTTCCGTGCTTTGGGTTGCAATTGGTTATTCATTATCTTTTGGCACAGATCATGGCGGTATTATCGGTGGTCTGAACCATCTCTTTTTTAATGGTGTAGATGCTAATATAAATGAAGCATATTCCAGTACCATACCGGAATCATTATTTGCAGTATTTCAGATGATGTTTGCAATAATAACACCTGCATTAATCTGCGGTGCTCTGGCAGGAAGAATGAAATTTTCAGCGTTATTTGTATTTATTATTGCATGGTCATTAATTGTATATTATCCATTAGCTCATATGGTTTGGGGTGCGGGTGGCTTCTTGAATAAACTTGGAGCAGTCGACTTTGCAGGAGGAAATGTAGTTCACATCAGCTCCGGAGTGTCAGGTCTGGTAGCTTGTATCTTGCTTGGCAAGAGAAGGGAATTTGGTATCGTGTCATATAAGCCACACAATATACCTTTTGTTGTACTTGGTGCAGCTCTTCTCTGGTTCGGCTGGTTTGGATTTAATGGAGGAAGTGCATTAGCAGCAAACGGTTTGGCAGTTCATGCAATCATTACAACAAATACCTCAGCAGC
Organism: Bacillota bacterium; assembly: GCA_023393095.1. Taxonomy (GTDB): domain Bacteria; phylum Bacillota; class Clostridia; order Lachnospirales; family Lachnospiraceae; genus Mobilitalea. The sequence goes on along the minus strand of JAEWMT010000097.1, from coordinate 1,701 downwards.
AATGGCTATGTTAAGCTGGATGTTTATTGAAAAAGTATTACATGGAAAGCCAACGGTCTTAGGTGCAGCAACCGGTGCTGTCGTTGGTCTAATTGCAATAACACCTGCTGCAGGTTTTGTCCCTGTATGGGCATCCTTTATTATTGGAGGTTTGGTGAGCCCTATCTGTTATTTCTTCATCACCAAAGTAAAAGGCAAGTTCGGTTATGATGATGCATTAGATGCTTTTGGATGTCATGGAATTGGTGGTATCTGGGGCGGTATTGCTACAGGATTATTTGCTAATCGATCTGTAAATGATTATGCACAGTGGAATGGATTAATATTTGGTGATACACAGTTATTTATAAAGCAGCTGATTAGTGTAGGTGTTACGATCGCATTTGCTGCTGTAGCTACATTTATCATTGTATCTGTAATAAAATTAATTATGCCGATCAAAGCGACAAAGAATGAAGAAGCTTTGGGACTTGACTTAACAGAGCACAGCGAATCAGCATATCCGTCCTTTACTGGTATGGACTAAATCGTTTCTAACGAATAGGAGAGTGATTTAATGAAAAAAATCGAAGCTATTATTAGACCCGAGAAATTAGAAGAACTGAAAGATACACTAATTAAAAATGAAATCAGCGGAATTACCATTAATCAAGTATTTGGTTGTGGTAATCAATATGGATTTACCGAATATATCAGAGGAAATACAGTTATTATGAACGCTCTTCCAAAGACAGAAGTGAAGATAGTTGTCCCAGATAATAAAGTGGACGAAATTATTGAACTAATTACTTCAGTAGCAGCTACCGGAGAATTTGGAGATGGTAAAATATTTATCAGTGATGTTATTGAATGTGTCAGAATTAGAACCAAAGAACGTGGCGAAAGTGCTTTATAATTTATATAAAATATATTTAAATTAATTATTGCATCATTAAATACCTAAATTCCATCTTATATATTTATATAGTTATTAAATAGGAGGTAAACGGTACCCTATCATACGGATTCATTTTCTGAATCTGTATAATAGGGTACCGTTTACCTCTTTAGTGTATGATTCGTTACGATTTCAGATAATAATTACCTATCAGTAAAATTATTGACAATAATTTAACAAAAATATAAAATAATAGTAAATATACAAGATTTTAGAGGGAGGAAGTGTAATATGAACATTAATGAGGCAAAAGAATGTATAAAAGAACTATATCTAAATACAAACTGTGTAACAGCCTTAATCAGCGAGAGAGGTATTGGAAAAACTTCTGCTTATCAACAATGTTCTGATGAACTTGGTATCGGATATATCAACCTGTATGCAGCGGCTTTGGAAGGACCTGATTTTATGGGGTTACCGGATAAGGATAGGGAGCACGGAGTAACGATTTATCTTGCCCCGCAATTTCTTCCCACAAAGCAGGCTGTGGAGATGGGGATGTATCCGCCTAAGGGCATTCTGGTATTGGAAGAGATTAACCGTGTTCCTAGTGATACGGTATCTGTTCTTTACCCTTTATTATTAGAGAAGAAGATTAATGGTCATGATATAGCTGATGGATGGGCAATCGGAGTCACTATGAATCCTGATACAATGAATTATCTTGTAAATTCACTGGATGATGCTATGATCGATCGATTCGTTTCAATCGAAGTTACAGCAGAAATTGAAGATTACCTATCCTATTCCATGAAGAATAACCC
>JAEWMT010000125.1 GCA_023393095.1 Bacillota bacterium | reverse complement strand
GAGTAATGAAGGTGGCTGACACGTAGCAAAAAATGTCTTAATCCCTATTTATTCAATTCTTCCAATATGAAGAGAGTGTAACAAGATATATAAGTTTAAGTAGCGCAATCCGAGGAAAATCAAGGTTTCCCGAGGGTTGCATTATTTATATTTGTTAATAAATTATAAGTTGAAATGATTTTCAAGAACAAGGTAAATTATTGCCAAGCATTACGAATATATAGAGCTTATAAAAAAGCCGGGAAAGTTGAAAGTCTTATTTCAATGAAAAATATCATCATAGCCAGTTGTGTTCTAGGTGAAAGGAGTTGATGCTTGATGAATACTTCCCGTGAGCAGGAAGAGAACCTCAGTAGGGTGGTATCAAACTATTTTAAGAACATGATCCGGATTGCATTTACCTATGTAAAAAATATATCGGATGCGGAAGACATAGCGCAGGAGGTCTTTTTGGCCTTCTATACATTGATATAAATGCTTGACATACCTAGATTATCTATGTATAATCATACCTAGAACATCTAAGTATAATAAGGAGGGAGATCAATGGAGTTTGATAGAGGGTTACTTGGAGGGAGCACAATTTTGTTACTATTATCATTACTGGAAGAATCAGATATGTATGGGTATGAGATAATAAAGAAACTTGAAATGAAATCAGATCAAACGTTTCAATTTAAGGAGGGTACCTTATATCCTGTGTTACATAAACTTGAAAATAAAGGATATGTAAAATCTTATATGTCAAAAAGTGATTCTGGAAAAGAACGCAAGTATTATAAAATAACAAATAACGGAAAAAAACAGCTTGCAGAGGAAATAGAAAAGTGGGAAAGGTTTTCAGAATCTGTCAATAAAGTAATAGGTGGTGGTATTCATGCTTTCACCTAAAAGTGATGCTTATTTAAAAGAAATCCTCTCCTGTGTTAAATTTACATTTGACAGAGCTAATATTCGAAAAGAGCTTGAAAGCCACATATCAGATAAAATGGATTATTATATAGAACAGGGATATGACCAAGAAAATGCGGAACAGCTTTCCATACATGATATGGGCGATGCAAAAGAAATAGGAAAAGAACTTAATAAACAACATAATCCAATTATTGGTTGGTTGTGGAAGATAACAAATGCAATAACTGTTTTAATTATAATTGTATTCTGTTTAGTTTTTATACTATTTCTTGATAATTTCTCTCAAAGGAATTTAATTGATAAAATTCCTAAGACCAATATACTTTATAAAATTGATTTGAAGGAAAAAGTTAAAATAGATAACAGAGTGATTTGTATTACAAATCTTATTTATGAAAAAAATGGAAATATGAATATCTTCTATGAGACTTATTGTACCGGATTACGGCGACTTACATGGTCTCTTGGTTCTTTGGGGAACATAACAGATAATCTGGGAAATAAATATACAACCATTTCCGGACAGCAATTTCCAGGTCTGAAATCCAAAGGTGTTGATACGGTTGCCCATTTTTCTAAGAAAGCTGATATGTTAATAATATCCTATGATAGCTTCAATAGAAAATACAAGATAGAAATTCCTCTAAAAGGAGGAGAAAATAATGAGTAGAATAAAAAAGATAATTCGAAATATTATTATTATAGTTGTCTTATCCTATTTCATAATGATCCAGTTAGGTCTCTATATAACTCCATTATCAGCTCATGAGAACTCAGAACGAGGCTTAAATTATGGGCCATCTAAGGTGGTACATATTGAAAATTTTAAGAAGGGTAAATATATACTTGGAAAGTATGATAAATGGATTTCTTGCGATACTGTTAATAGAGCGTTGTTTTTCTTTTGGAGTCCTGGAGGTCAAACCCTCGGTTTTGAAAATGATAAGACAAAAGCAGTATCTTATACTTGGTCAGGATCTGAGCAGTTAGTTATAGCGTACGGCATAGTAAATGACAATAGAATTAAGAAGTTAGAAATCACTCTTGATAATGGAGATATTCTTACGAATAAAGATTTTTATGAGAATTTATTTTTGATTACACGGAAAGTAAAGGATAATAAATTTGTTGCTATCAAGACTATCAGAGGATATGACTCCGAAGATAATATAGTATATGAAGAAGAATTATAAGCTTCTACTATGGTTATTTTATTTTGCTATGATATCGAGAAAGTTAATATAGCGCAATTCATGGAAATAAGATTTTCAGGGGATTGCGCTTTTTTTATACTATGTGATTAATAGTGAAGAGATAATGTAAGGCTACTTGTAATTATGAGGTAGCGAACTAATATTTAACAATGTAAATAGTAAGTATTAAGTAGATATAAAATATGGATAGCGATCATCAATAAAATATTGTATAATATAACCAAATATTGATATTTTAAATACCAAAGTTAAGGTGAATGAATTAATGAAAAAAAAGAATATAAAAATCATAGCAATAATGCTAGTCATTATATTTGTCGTAGTATATTTTAAATGTACTAGTCTGAAATTTGATTTAGATGTTACGGATATTTACAGTATTGAATATACCTTTGTTAACTATAATAATGGTAATTTTGATCATATTAATGGGGAGATAACTGATCAAGATGAAATATCTAAAATTGTTAATTACTTTAATTCAATAACACTCTTAAGAACTCTAGAGAAACCCAAAGATGCAACGCAAAGGCTATCATTTCAAGATAAAGAAGGAAATGTTATAGAAGGTTATGCATTTGGTGCTAGCGTTCTGTGGAATGGGAATAGAACATTTATGTTTGGAGATTATTATCAAAATAGAATTAAGAAACTATTATCTATTGATGAAATTGCCAAATAAGTATTATATCATCTCCAGCAATTCTCGATATACTACTTCAATTTTCCCATCCTCAATTTTCTTATCCAGAAAATATTCAATCGCCTGTTTTGCTTGGGCAACGAGCATTTCAAGGCCGGTAACAGCCTTGATTCCAAGCTCCTCTGCCTGGAGAACCAGCTTTGTTTTCAGAGGATTAAAGATGACGTCTACCACAGCATCACAACTGGTAAATGCGGTAAGATTTAGAGGGGAGGCGTCCATGTTGGGATACATACCAAGGGGTGTAGTATTTATGATTATCCCAGCATCGGTATGTTTATCATAACATTCTTCATAAGTAATGACCTTGCACTCGCTATCTATCCCAGCTTCCCCTTTATCCAATCCATTTCTGCTGATTACAAGAATTTCGGCAGCGCCAAGATGTTTCAGTACTGCACGGACTGTATGTGAGGTGCCACCGGTACCGAGAATCAGGCATTTCTTCCCTGAGATTTCTATCTTGTTATGAGTCAGCATATATTCAAATCCATAGAAGTCGGTATTATAACCGATGTAATACCCCTCTCTATTAACAATCGTATTCACGGCTCCAATTTCTTTCGCAAGGGGATGAAGCTCGTCTAGGTACGGGATAACCTCCTGCTTATAAGGAATTGTTACATTAATTGCTGTGAAATCCTTGGTGCGCATAAAAGCAGCAAATTCTTCGCGGGTCAGGGGGATTAAATCATATGTGTAATCTGCCAGCTTTTCATGAATGATTTTTGAATAGCTGTGTCCTAATTTTTCGCCAATTAATCCATATCTCATTATAATACCTCATCATATTAGTATAATTTTGTCTCTAATATTTGTAATCTTTCTTTCTCATTATATAAAAAACCCAATAAATAACAATACACTTTTGCCTATGTTGATATAATCTATCCATTTCTATGTTTAAAATTTAATGCTCTTTGTTTTCTCCAAATGCCCCAACTTACTATTTATAAAATCATAAGTAAATGATATTGCTTCTACTGTCAGTCTTTCACAGGCATGCGGCGGGTCGTTTTCAGTAAATCCATTTGGTCGCAGATCGTAGCATCGTAAGGAGGAAAAATAATCAGTAAATTTATCTGCAAATTCATAGCTCATTTGTACGGCTTCCTCTGCGGAATAGCCCCTCTCAGAGCAGTATATACCTATAAACATCAGAGATCCCTCTACCAGACCACATTGGGCACGATATCCACCGGCTCCATGCAGACCGACTGCAGCACTTAGTGTCTGGGGCTGCAGCTTTATGTTGAATAAACTGGCAAGGCTGTTAAGCATAGTCCTGGCACAATTGATGTCCATATCCCAATAATAAGTATGAACCATTTCCTTAATCATTTCTTCCATAAGAATCTCCATTCTGTCGAAGTACCACAAAATAATTTATCTGCACATTATTTGCAGAGTAAATTGGTTTTTGTAATTCACTTTGTTGAAACTCTTGTTTTTTCACGTTAACCGATATTAAATGTTACATACTAATTTTTTTCAGTAATTAAGAAAAACCTCTACTTTAGTATAAAAACAGAATAATATATCCCTCCTGTTTTTGCAAATTATTTTGAAAAAGAGTTTAATAATTTCACAATTCTTTTCTAAGGTTATCGGAATATTTTCTTGTCCAAGGAATATATTGTTCTAAACAGAGAGTGGATAAGCTATCATATGATCCATGTTAAAGGGGGAACGTGAATGAATACGAAAGACGAGCTTTTAAAAATTTTTTCTTTAAAGCTTAGAACAATTTTTGGTAAGCTGTCGATTGATTTTGATAAGCTGCAGGAAATAAGGCTGCGTATGAATGCACCCCTGATCATCATCTATGGGAATAGGGAGACCTTCATCACAGAGGATGCCCAATTTGTAGACAATCCTATGAAAGCAGTCCATATTACTAAGAATGAAATCAAAGAGACGATGGAATACATTAGTAATTATTCTCTCTATGCCTTTGAGGATGAAATTAAGCAGGGCTTTCTTACGATCAACGGCGGACATAGAATTGGGATCGCCGGTAAGATTATAATAGAAGATGACATAATTAAGGGTATGAAACATATCTCATTTATCAATATCCGACTAGCTCATCAGGTGAAGGGCTGCGCTGATAGGGTTCTACCGTATTTAGTTAACCAGCAGGGTAGCAGGATCTATCACACACTGATTATCTCACCGCCCAGATGCGGCAAGACGACATTACTTCGTGATATCATAAGACAGCTATCAAATGGAAGTAAATACCTAGGAGGAATGAGCATCGGTGTTGTTGATGAGCGTTCGGAAATCGGTGCCTGTTATATGGGGACACCGCAGAATGAGCTTGGAATACGAACTGACATATTGGATTGCTGTCCGAAGGCTAAGGGAATGATGATGCTGATCCGATCAATGTCACCGCAGATTATTGCAGTGGATGAAATCGGTTCCAAGGAAGATCTTGAAGCAATCGATTATGTAATCGGATGTGGCTGTAAACTGATTGCAACAGTTCACGGCAGTTCGATTGAGGATATTAAGAGTAAGCCAACTTTAAGTGAACTGGTAAAAAAGAAATTATTTGAGCGATACATAATACTTAGCAATTATTCGGAAATCGGGCATTTGGAGGAAATATACGATTCAGACGGTAAACGGCTCTATGAATCAACAAAATGAGCTGCAAGTGAAAGGAGGACAAACTATTATGCTTATTATGAAAGCCATCGGATGTATTCTTGTAATTGTCTCTTCAACTGGAATGGGTTTTTTCTTCAGCAGTGAGATAAGGAGTCGAATTGAAGACTTGAAGGAACTTAGAAAATTAGTCGTTCTGTTACGTGGGGATATCCGATATGCGAATACACCTTTACCGGAGGCTATCGGTTCCATTACAAGAAGGCACAACGGCAACTATCACACCTTCTTTCAGCATGTCAGTACCAAGCTTCATGAACTTTCTGGACATACTTTCTCAGAAATATGGAAGGAAGCAGTACAAATGGAATTGGCAAATACTTCTTTATCAAAGAAGGACAAGTTGCATTTAATACAATTTGGAGAAAACCTAGGTTATCTGGATAAGGATATGCAGATGAATACAATGGATTTATTTATTTCTCAGTTGGATGAGGAGCTTAAGGAATTACAGAAAACAGTTAAGGAAAAAGCATATATGTATAATACCTTAGGCATCATGGCAGGGATTTTTATCATTATCATATTAATCTAAAGATGAAATCATAGTAAATATACCAGGAAATGGTCTGCTTAAGCAGGATAGGAACCGCATACTGCGGGGTGGAGGTTAGCATGGATGTCTATTTAATATTAAGAATTGCGTTAGTTGGAATCTTAGTTTCCATATTAAATCAAATATTGAAGCAAGCGGGTAAGGATGAGCTGGCTTTTCTCTCAAGCCTGGCGGGAATCGTATTGGTTCTTTTGTGGCTGCTTCCGCATATCACCGATTTGTTTTTAACAATACAGAAAATGTTTGACATTGTTTAGAACAGTTACCGTATTCTATCTATCCGGTAAAACTTGTTAGAGCTACATACTTAGGAGGTTGCTATGATAAAAATTGCTGTGATAGGAATCATAGTTATTTTACTTGCGATTATATTCAAGAAAGGGAAGGAAGAATATTCCTTATATCTTAGTATCGCTGCATGCATTTTCATACTGCTACTTGGAATTAGTAAGCTTCAAGTAATACTTGATGCCATAGAACAGCTTCAGGGATATATCAAATTAAATAAGGCTTATGTGGGTATATTGATTAAAATTATCGGCATTACCTATGTTACTGAAATATCTGCTTCTCTATGCAAGGACTCTGGGTATCATGCGGTGGGTGAGCAGATTGAAATCGTTGGAAAGCTGACCATTCTTGCAATCAGTATGCCGATTATGCTTTCCATTCTTGATACAATCAATAGCTTTTTGGAGGCGTAACTATGAACAGCCATTATAGAAAACATAAGCTCTTTTGCAAGTTGATCTTCCTTGTTACAGTTGTAATATTTCTACCACTGTTAACTTCAAGGAAGGCGGAGGCAAGTTCCGACACAGACTTAGCGAATAAATATGACTATTCCGAAATTCAAGAGGTGATTGACAATGTCATGGATGGGGAAAATAATTTTAATTTCAATGAATATGTAAATCAATTAATGAGCGGAAAAGAACCTTTAACACTTTCCGCAATCAGTAATAAGCTTTTTGGTTCTGTAAAGAATGAATTTAAGTCAAATATGAGTACTTTTGCGAGTCTTGTAACAATAGCACTGATCGCAGCCTTATTTACAAATCTGTCTTTGGCATTTAAAAATAATCAGGTGTCGGAAACAGGTTACTATGTCACTTATCTACTGTTATTCGGAATTTTGATCAGTTCCTTCATCGCAGCATCCAGAATAGCGGCAGCTACCGTCGGTATCATCCTGAATTTTATGAAGGCATTGGTTCCTACCTATCTGATGTCTGTTGCTTTCTGTAGTGGAACAACAACCTCCGTTGTTTATTATGAAGCAGCACTTGGTCTCATAACGCTGGTGGATTTCATTATTGTAAGAGTGGTGATTCCAATGATTGATTTCTATCTGATTATCATGTTAGTGAATAATATGTCCAAGGAGGACACGCTATCCAAATTGGCTGAACTTTTTTCAACAGCAATCAGCTGGCTGTTAAAAAGCCTTCTTGCGATAGTAATTGGTTTTAATGTTATTCAGGGATTGATTGTTCCGGTAGCAGATCAAGTGAAACGTTCTGTATTCATGAAAGCCTCAGAAGCAATTCCGGGAATCGGGGATGCTTTAGGGGGAGTTACTCAGACGGTTCTTGGTGCTGGAATACTTTTAAAAAATGCAATCGGAGTGGCCGGACTTATCGTAATCATTACCATATGCGCTGTTCCGCTAATTAAGCTTCTTGTGATTACAGCGGTATATAAAATCGGGGGTGCAACATTGCAGCCGATTTCTGATAAGAGATTTATTGAATGCATCAGTGCCTCAGCGAAATCCGCCTCCATGCTTTTGAATGCGGTTTTTGTAGGTGCAGTATTGTTTGTCCTTTCTATTACGATCGTAGCAGTTACAACGTCATTTAAAGTGTAGCTTTGCCGGACACAGGATGGAGATAGGTTGATGGAAGAAGAAGTATTTAACTGGATTAAAAATATTGTGATTTATATGATCATTAATACGGTTATTATGAACCTGCTAGGTAACAAAAGCTATAAGAAATATGTCAGCATTGTATCGGGCATGATACTGGTTTTGATTGTAGTATCACCTTTAGTAAAATTAATGAAGCTTGAGGATAAAATGAATTATTTTCTTCAATATAATAATTTTGCAATTGATTCCTCTGATTTCAAAAACCAGCTTAAGCAGGTGGAAACAGAGCAGGAAGAAGCAGTATTTGCTGAATATGAGAAGAAGATAAAAACACAAGTGAAGGAACTGCTTCTTAAGGATAATGTTTATATGAAAACCTATCATATCAAGATTGATAAGAATCCGAAAAGCAGCACCTTTGGAGAAATTGTAGGATTTGATATCACTGCAAGTGTTGAGGACTCAGTAGAGACAAGGGGTAACAGTCTTCAAATTGAAAATGTTGATATTAAACAAATTGAAATAGGAGAGGGGGACAAGAAGCCGGAAAAAGCGCTTTCACCACTGGAAATTAGTATAAAAAAAGAATTATCGGACTTCTATAATATGGAACCAGCTAATATAAATATTAGTATACAGGGAGGATGACATGGAAAAAAAGAAAATTTCCCTGAAGGAAATAGGTCTGCAAAAATTAATCATGTTATTTGCTGCGGGGATTTTAATTATTATTTTATTATCATTTCCAGGCATTTTTAACTTTAATACTACGAAAGAAAAGAAAAATCCGGTTACTAATACCAAGATACTGAAAAATGATACGAATACGACAAGCTATGATACGAATACCTATATAACAGAAAAAGAAAATAAGCTTAAGAGTATCTTAAAAAAAGTATCCGGTATTGGTGACGTAGAAGTAATGATTACTTTGAAGGCCTCAGAGAAGAAGGTAACATTAAAGGATACTCCATCTACACAGGAAAGCTTAGACGAAGATGACGGGGAGGGTGGAAGCAGGACGGAGAATAATTTCAAGCGGGAAGAGAGTACCGTATTGTATACCGACGAGAATGGAGATTCAGTACCTTACATAGTCCAGAAAATTGAACCACAGATTGAAGGTATCGTTGTAATCGCTGAAGGCGGTGAAAATCCAAATGTAGTCATGGAGATCATGGAAGCGGCTGAGGTACTATTTGATGTACCTGCGAATAAGGTAAAAGTATTAAAGATGGGTAAAGGGACAAATTAATTAGGAGGTTTAAAATGAAAAATATATTCAAGAAAAATAGCATTATAATTACAGCTCTGGCAATTATGATCGTAATTGCTGGGTATTTAAGCTTTACCAATAAGGATACAAAAGATAATGCAGGATCACTGGCTGATAAGGCTTCCGTAGAAGATTCGGATGTTACAGCGGTTGATGGAACAGATGTAGTTACCGATACAACCGGTACAAATAAGGACGCGACTGCAACCGATAACACAACAACGAATAAAGAAGGAACGACAACAGATGCTAATAAAGATAATACCGCAACAGATTTAACAAAAACGCCTAAGGATAAAACAACAAATTCCACTACTACGGATGAATTAGGTGACAGTGATATATCAGATGATGACGCTTTAGCTAATGCTAAGGACGTCAGCGATAATGGAGAATTAAATCTGAAAGATGGTACACCAGGAGAAGCAGTTCTTGCTAGCACAACACTTGATTCAGGATTCTTTGTATCTAAGAGACTTGAAAGAGAACAAAAAAGAGCTAAGGATACAGCTACCTATATGGACATCATCGAAAGTGCGAAAGCACCAGCTCAGGCAAAAGAGAAAGCTACTGATGGCATAACGGAATTAACCAAGATATCAGATAAAGAAGATGCAGCTGAGTTGCTTCTTGAAGCAAAAGGCTTTGATGATGCAATTGTATTCATGACAGGTGATAAAGCAGAAGTAGTTGTCAATTCCGATGGTCTTTCTAAACAACAGCTCGCCATTATTGAAGATGTAGTAAAAAATGAAACAAATATTCCGGTTAAAAATATTAATATCATTCCCGTTGTTGTTTCAGAATAATTATATATGAGGATTACATAAAATTGCCTCCTAAACACCAAAACTTAAGGGTTTAGGAGGCTTTATCTATTCGGATGGACTCTCTTATCTGCTGGGATGATCAAATGTATTATTCGATGCAGCCTTTGGATTAGGGGTCTCGACCTGTGGTTCATATTTATAATCACTAACATTATTTGTAAAACTGTTTTTGCCGGCTTTTTTTGAAGATGTATTTTTTGTTTTTCTCATAATAGAATGCTCCTTTCATAGACAGTTAAAGTATTATTTGCAGAAGATAAGAGAAACATTCACAAAAATAAAAACGACAAATATATCGTTTTTTGTGTTGACAAATTAAATTCCAAGATATATGTCTTATGGCTCTCGCGCTTTGTGCTCAACCGGTAGGGCAAATGCTTTACGGTCAGTTGTTTGAACGCTTTTTTACGCTACCGTGGGTTGTTGTGTTTAGCTCAGCTGTTATATCTTGTGTTATCGCTTTATATTCGCGTAAACATTTTCGCAGGATTGATTTTAAAAACATTTAATACGTAGATCTTAAGAGGCAGTTCAGGAACGCTGCCTCTTATCCGTAAACTCATTGTATCTAAAACAGATATAATATGTCTTGAATGGCGCCGAAGGGATCATTTTTGAAATTTTAGCCCTAAATGTCTGAAGATCTTGATTTTATCTAACTTATATTTATTTGTGCTTTGTCAACAGCTCCAAGTTGACCCAAAGCTACGGGTTTGAGGTACGCCTCAACAAGAAGAGTTTTTAGACTTTCCGGTATCGGAAAATCTGAAAAACGTGCAGGTGTATTAATACCTGACCTGCTTGTCGTTTAGCTGCGCTTTAATAAACATAACGCCAATTCTGGAAAAATAAAGTTACTATAAATACGGTAATACAGGTAATTTTTAGTAGAGTTTATTTCAAATTTATTATATAATATTCAAAGCAGTTTAAATAATCTAATATAATGAATTGCTACGGGGGGCCAAGATGAATTCTAATGAGGGTGAATTATATTATCATTCAAAAGGGGACATACTATTAGAATTAGACATGATTAATAAAAAATGGACCCATGCAATATGCACGAGAGAGATTGATATTACAAATTACTATATTGAAAGTGCTTTACTCTTTTATGAATTAAATCCATACATCAATGGATTAACAGGTATAAAGAAACAGTACGGAGCATCCTTTGTTAATAGTACGATTAAAGAATTTTATGTTGATTATCGGGTTCAGTTAATTGAAAATCCGGATATGGCATATGAAACAGGCCATTTTACTCTTAATAATTTAGTGGAATACCAATATCTTTTTGTATGGAATAGGATAGATGGAAAATGGTTTCACGAAGTGGATGCTTATGCCAAAAAGTCTTCACACGTAGAAGAAAATTCAAAAATTAATGATGCAAGAAGAGAATGGGTTAAACTAGCCAATGAACATTCTGTGCTTAATCTGGCGAAGTGTTTATATAATAAGGATTTTGTATATTATAATAGGGGAATGATATATGAGGGATATGAGAATTTGGCAAATGCCTATTCCTACATGGATGACATAGATTTCGATATTAATTTGGAGAAAAACAGTTTGGTTATGGTAAAACCTGATTTTGCTTATGAAATTGGGACCTGGAGCAACGAAGCAAGTGGCAGTTACATTATCATCTGGCAGTTTCGAGATAAACGATGGGGCATCTATCTGGACTCCAATTGGTAATTCGTATCCTCATGTGTTTTTAAAAATGTAATTGATATGTTTGATAATTATGATATAATACTATATAATGAGTTTTTCTAAGAATGCTTATAACAATAGGAACTTAGGAGGTAATATTGGTGAATAAAGGACCGGAAACTAGAAACACATATAAAATACATGAGAACGGTAAAACCGGAGAAGTTCAGATAGCTGATGAGGTAGTTGCAGCCATAGCAGGTCTTGCAGCAACAGAAGTGAAAGGTGTAGCAACAACTGCTGGTAATGTTACGAATGATATTGCCGGTAAGCTGGGAAAGAAAAACTTTTCCAAAGGGGTTAAGGTTATTGTAGATCCGGATGCAGTATCCGTTGATATGGCACTAACCCTAGATTATGGATATGGCATTCCTGAAACTGCAAAATTAGTGCAAGAAAAGGTGAAGTTGGCAATAGAGAATATGACCGGTTTACAGGTGAAAGAAGTAAACATCAGAATAGCCGGAGTAAATATTGTTAAACAGTAAATTATTCCAAACAACCCTTAGATATGATACTAAGGGTTGTTTATTCGTATGTAGGAGGAGCCGCACTGTGACTAGAAGAGAAATTAGAGAACACATTTTCCTTATGTTATTCCGTAAGGATTTCCATGAGGCAAGTGAATTGGATGAGCAAATGGAATTGTATATTGCATCCCTGGAGAAGCCATCGATTGAGGAATATGCTTATCTGACAACGCGCTTCCACTCTGTTGTGGAGCATTTGGAGGAAATTGATCAGATACTATCAGAAGCATCCAGCGGCTGGAAATTAAATCGTATGAGCAAGGTAGATTTGTCCATTCTTAGATTGGCAGTGTATGAGATGAAGTTTGATGAGGACATACCGGTTAAGGTAGCGATCAATGAAGCGGTTGAGTTGGCGAAAATCTTCGGTGGAGATGAGTCATCTGGGTTTATTAATGGAGTGCTTGCAAAGTTGGCGTAAGTGGTTCTTACAATTAGACTTTAAAGAGTATACGACTAAGATTTAGACTTTGAAGATTATGTGACTAAGATTTAGACTTTGAACATGTTGAGAGTCATAGTAATAATTTTGACTTGCCTTTACCTCCCGTCGGGATGCTTTTTACAAGCCTCTGAGATGAGAATAATGTGAGCCATTGGACTCACATTATTCCCAGAGTCTTGACAAAGCATAGACCCCTCGGTCGGCCGGTCAGCGCAAAATTATTACTATGACTCTCAACATGATTTTTAAGTTGTGATATATATATTTTGAAGTTAGTTATTAAAATAGTTGATATAGTTGAGTTATGGTTATAATAATTAACGATGGTGATAGAGCTGAAATTGATAATATAAACTTAACTGTATTGAAGGAACTGAATTTAATAATATAAATGAACTATCTTGATAAAACTGAACAAGTTGGTAAAGAAGAAATGTGATAGATCAAAACTACGATGAGAAAAATAAACGGAATTAATTGTTATAAATCGTTATAATTATATAATTAATATTTATTTTAATGGACAGCTCTTTAATGGAGATATATTTGTTCTTTAACGGAGATTGGAGATTAGATTTATATTGTATCGGAATAAAAAGTCAGATATAATTACTATTATTTGGAATGTAAGCTCGGAAACTTTAATAATACGCCTATTGCAGGCAGTTTGTAAGTGGTTTACACCTTATGCAAGCTATTACGGAGGTACAATGGGACAGGCTTATTCGGTTACGGAGATTAATCAATATATTAAGAATATGTTTATCAGGGATGGGATTTTAAGCCGGATTTATATTAAGGGTGAGGTTTCAAACTGTAAATATCATACCTCAGGGCATATCTATTTTACATTGAAGGATGCTCAGGGACAATTAGCATGTGTAATGTTTGCCGGACAGAGAAGGGGATTGACCTTCCGTCTTGAGGAAGGCCAGAGTGTTATTGTTCTGGGAAGCATTAATGTTTATGAGAGAGACGGTAAGTATCAGCTTTACGCAAGTCAGATTGTTTTGGATGGTCAGGGAATACTTTATGAGAAGTTTGAAAGGCTGAAGAGATTTCTGGAAGAGGAAGGTTTGTTTGAACAGGCTCATAAAAAGTCCATTCCGGCATTTCCTAGAAAAGTTGGTATTGTTACCGCAGCCACAGGAGCAGCGCTACAGGATATCATTAATATTTCAAAAAGAAGAAATCCTTATGTCCAGCTGATTTTATACCCGGCTCAGGTTCAGGGAATAGGCTCAGCTGAAAGTGTGGCAAGAGGAATTAAAGTTCTTGACCAAATGGAACTTGATACCATTATTGTCGGAAGAGGCGGCGGATCTATTGAAGATTTGTGGGCCTTCAATGAAGAAATTGTAGCGAGGGCGATTTATTCCTGTAACACCCCGATTATTTCTGCAGTCGGGCATGAGACCGATGTGACAATTGCTGATTTTGTATCGGATCTGCGGGCACCAACACCTTCAGCAGCAGCTGAGCTTGCGGTTAATGATTATAATTCCTTTCAGGCTATCATCAGAGATTACCACCATAAATTGACCAGGGAAATTCAACAAAAGCTTAGGCTCAGTGAAAATAAAATTAAAGAATTTAAGCTGCGATTATTATACGCCAGCCCGGCGTTTCAGATCAGGCAGAAAAGACAGTTTCTTATCGATACGGAGCAAAAGCTTTTACTTCGCATGAATCATCAGATCAAGGAGAAAAGGCATTTGCTTGAGCTTTTCATTGCCCGACTCGAAGGTTTATCTCCTTTGTCTAAATTAAGTAAGGGATATGCGTTAATCGTAGGAGAGGATAACATACCAGTCCAAAGCATACATAAGGTATCGAAGAATGAACTCCTTACCGTTTCCTTATTGGATGGTGATATTAAGACGAGAGTGGAAGAGCTTTGTGAAAAGAAACGTGAATGCTGATTCTGTTAGAATTCCAAAAGGATGTATAACTGTTTTCAGGAATTGTTTATAAATGGAGGAATATATGGCTGCAAAAGAAATGAAATTAGAGGAAGCATTTGAAAAATTAAATACGATCGTAGAAGCCCTTGAAAAACCAGATGTAAGCCTTGAAGCATCTTTTGGTTTGTATCAGGAGGGAATGAAGCTTTTGAAAACCTGTAACGATTCTATTGATAAAGTAGAAAAGGAATTGATTACATTAAATGAAAATGGTGAAGTAAATGAACTTTGATCAGGAATTAAAGCAAAGACTTGATGATATTGAAGCTGTTTTAAAGTATTATATTCCCAAGGAAGATGGCTATCAGAAAACTGTAATGAAAGCAATGAATTATAGCTTAATGGCAGGGGGGAAGCGCTTAAGACCTATGCTGATGTTAGAAACCTACCAGTTGTTTGGTGGGCAGAATAAGGCTATTCTAGAACCCTTTATGGCGGCCATAGAAATGATACACACCTATTCCCTAGTCCATGACGATCTTCCAGCAATGGATAATGATGAATACCGTAGAGGCAGGAAAACAACTCACGTGGTATACGGTGAGGCAATGGGAATTCTGGCTGGAGATGGGCTGCTTAATTATGCCTTTGAAACAGCAGGGAAGGCTTTTGATATCATCGAGTCTTATAACGAAGAGGCGAAAAAAATCTCTTATTACGAGAGAACTTCCAAGGCTATAAAGGTATTATCAGGAAAAGCAGGCATCTATGGAATGATTGGTGGTCAGGTCATAGATATGGAAGTGGTTGATAATACAGAAAGAGATCGTCTTGATCTAATGTATCAAATGAAAACAGGAGCCCTGATTGAAGCTTCCATGATGATTGGAGCGATTCTTGCTGGTGCTTTGGCTGAGGACGTTAATAAAATGGAACAGATTGCGGGAGCGATAGGTCTCGCATTTCAGATAAAGGATGACATTCTTGATGTTACTAGTACACAAGAGGTACTTGGAAAGCCGATTCTTAGTGATGAGAAGAATGAGAAAATTACGTATATTACATTAATGGGTCTGGAGGGTGCAGAGAAAGAAGTTGTTCGTATCTCTGACCTAGCTATCCAAACCTATAAGACCTTAACTTATTCAAATGAATTTTTAGAAGCTTTAATTATAAAACTAGTTAGTAGAGAAAAGTAAACATTGTGGATATTTGTTTATTCCGTTGGAAACGAGGTGGATTTATTGCCTAAACTTTTGGACAGCATTAATAATGCAAATGATATAAAGAAGATAAAGGATCGGACTATGATAAGTTGGCAGAAGAGATCCGTGATTTTTTAATACAGAATGTAAGTAAGACGGGTGGTCATTTGGCCTCTAATCTGGGTGTGGTAGAGCTTACGATGGCACTTCATCTAAATCTCGGATTTCCACAGGATAAACTGGTATGGGATGTCGGCCATCAGGCATATACACATAAGCTTTTAACCGGAAGAAAGAAACTGTTCTCGACACTCCGTCAGATGGATGGTTTAAGCGGTTTTCCTAAAATAGAGGAAAGCACCTGTGACTCTTTTGATACAGGTCATAGTTCAACTGCAATATCAGCAGCACTTGGTTTGGCAAAGGCTAGGGATTTGAAGGGTGATAACAATAAAGTTGTAGCAGTTATTGGAGATGGTGCACTGACCGGTGGTTTAGCCTTTGAAGCATTAAATAATGCGGGTAGACTGAAATCCAATATGATTATTGTATTAAATGATAATAATATGTCAATCTCGGAAAATGTCGGAGGTCTTGCAAATTATTTAGGCAAGTTAAGAACAAGTTCCAAATATACTGGATTTAAGGAAAATATGGAAAACACTCTGAATCAAATGCCGGGTGTGGGGAAAGCACTTGTTGAAAAATTAAAACGTTCCAAGGATGCAATCAAGTATTTTATGCTTCCCAGTATGTTTTTTGAGGATATGGGACTCACCTATATTGGTCCGATTGACGGTCATGACATTGATCAGTTATTGGAAGCCCTAGAAGTAGCGGGTAGAGCAAAGAAGGCAGTGGTGGTTCATATCATTACCCAGAAGGGCAAGGGATATCGCCCTGCGGAGAAGTATCCCAGCAGATATCATGGAGTAGATCCATTTGATATCGCGAGCGGAAGGCCAATTGGTATTGATAAGACTCTATCCTATACGAAAATATTTTCTGATACTCTTGTAAATCTTGCTTTTGCAGATGATAAAGTGGTTGCTATCACAGCCGCTATGCCGAATGGTACTGGATTATCAAATTTTAAGAGACAATTTCCGGATCGTTTTTTTGATGTAGGAATTGCCGAGGAGCATGCCGTAACTTTTGCAGCAGGGCTGGCAAGAGGAGGTTTTAAGCCTGTAGTGGCAATTTATTCAACCTTTTTACAGAGAGCTTACGATCAAATACTTCATGATGTCTGTATCAATAATCTTCCAGTAACATTTGCTATTGATCGTGCCGGTATCTCCGGAAGAGATGGGAAGACCCATCAGGGTACCTTTGATTTATCCTTCCTTTCGCATATACCGAATCTAACCGTCCTTGCTCCAAAAAATAGCTTGGAGCTAGAGGATATGATGGCGTATGCTGTAGCCTGCAATGGGCCGATTGCTATTCGTTATCCCAAGGGTGAAGCTTATCTTGGGCTAAATGAGTACCGGGTACCGATTGAATATGGTAAAGCGGAACTGATTTATGAAGGAGAAGAAGTAGCCATCTTTGCGGTGGGCAGTATGGTAAAGACAGGGCAAGAAGTTGCGGAAGCGCTGCAAAGAGAGGGTAAAAGGGTAACACTGGTTAATGTACGTTTCATATCACCGTTTGATAAAGAAATGATAAAGCAGTTAGCTCAGAAACACAGATTAATTGTAACGCTGGAGGAAAATGTGAAGAACGGCGGTTACGGACAAAAGGTATCGGATTATCTGTTTGAAGAGAAGTTAAATCATATTAAATTCTTAAATATCGCACTGCCGGAAGTCTTTATTGAACAAGGCAGCGTAAGTGAGCTTTGGAAGAAATTTGGATTGGATACAGAGAGCATACTTAACCGGATTAGAGATGAACTGAATACCTTTTGGGCATAGAATTGGGTAGTGAAAAGCACTGACAAAGATTTAGAAAGTGAAAGTTTTTGCAGGACATATTTCAGGTAAATTTGATTAAGAGGAACACGCTAAGTAATACCTACGGAGGATGTTAATAATTGAAGGAACGATTGGATGTTTTACTGGTAAATAGAAATCTGGCAGAGTCGAGGGAGAAAGCAAAAGCAATCATTATGTCCGGCAATGTGTTTGTGGATGGGCAGCGTGAGGATAAGGCCGGAAGCACCTTTCCCGATAGTGCGGCGATAGAAGTAAAGGAAAATCCTTTAAAATATGTAAGCCGGGGAGGTTTAAAACTGGAAAAAGCGGTTGCCCAGTTTGGCTTTAGCCTTAACGGTAAGATATGTATGGATGTTGGATCGTCAACTGGGGGCTTTACAGACTGCATGCTGCAAAATGGTGCTGTCAAAGTCTACTCAGTCGATGTTGGGACGAATCAACTCGCCTGGAAGCTTCGTCAGGATGAACGGGTCATTTCTATGGAAAAGACTAATATTAGGTACTTAACTCCGGATCAGATAGATGATTCCATTGAATTTGCCTCAATTGATGTATCCTTTATCTCATTAACCAAAGTCCTACAGCCGGTAAGGGAATTACTTGATGAAGCGGGTGAGATAGTTAGTTTGATTAAGCCGCAGTTTGAAGCCGGCAGAGAGAAGGTCGGTAAGAAAGGCGTAGTCAGAGATAAGAAGGTTCATATGGAGGTGATTTCTCTTGTATGTGACTATGCAGCAAGTATCGGATTTGATTGTCAAGAATTGAGTTTCTCACCAATTAAGGGGCCTGAGGGTAATATAGAATATTTATTATATCTTAAGAAAAAATTAATTGATACAGAAACCGGTGATTATCCGTTTGGTATATCAATTATACCTAAGAGAATTGAAAAAATAGTTGAGGAAGCGCATGGCTCGCTATCCGAAGTATAGTTTGTTAGCAACTACGTATAATTATAAAAGATATTGTTAATTTATACCTATTTTAATTAGATGGCTTGAATATAATGGAATACTATGATAGACTTTTTGTACATTTATTAACTTAGTTAATTGAGGAGAGTAGCAATCAGAATGGATCGTTTTTTAATTATAACCAATAAAGAAAAGGACGTTGATTTCCATGTTACAAAAAGGATTGTTTCATATATAGAAAGAGCCGGGAAGTCAGTAACTTTGTCTGGTGAATCTTCCGAACAGGATAGTAATAGTACAGTGGATACTAGCAATAATATAGAATGTGCCATCGTTCTTGGTGGAGACGGCACGATCATACAGGCAGCGAATGATCTAATGTCACAAAACATTCCTATTTTTGGTGTAAATTTAGGTACCCTAGGATTTTTGGCAGAGGTTGAAAAGCAGCATGTTGAAGTAGCACTTGAACGCTTATTTCGAAATGATTATCGAATCGAGAACCGGTTAATGCTTAAGGGAAATATATTATATTCTCCAATACATCAAAGAATATCAGAAAACAAGGAGCAATATGCCCTAAATGATATTGTTATCACCAGAAAGGGCTTTTCAAGAATTATAAGTCTTGAGATATATGTTAATGATGTATTGGTTGACAATTTCCTTGGAGACGGAGTTATTATATCAACTCCAACTGGATCAACTGCTTATAATTTATCTGCTGGAGGGCCCATCGTTTTACCGGATGCTAATGTTATGGTAATTACACCGATATGCCCTCATTCCTTAAGCCCGAGAAGTATCGTTGTCTCGGCGGAAGATACGATTAAGGTGATTGTGGCTAAGAGCAAGAAGTCACAGGAGGCAGAGGCAATTGCTACTTATGATGGTAAGGAAGGTATTGATTTGGGAACGGAAGATACGATTATTATTCATAAAGCAAAACATAATACACAGCTTGTGAAGCTTAATAATAATGGTATTTATGAGGTACTTCGGTCAAAACTTGGACATAATGAAGACTAATGTCAATTTGGAGGTAAAAATGAAGATAAGCAGACAAAGTAAAATAATTGAATTAATTAACAAATTTGATATTGAAACTCAGGAAGAGCTTGCAGATAGACTGATGAAGGATGGTTATAATGTAACACAGGCAACGGTTTCTAGAGATATCAGGGAGCTTAAGTTGACTAAGGTTGCAATGGACGGAGGAAGACAGAAATATATTGTTCTTCAGAAAACCGAATCCGGAATGAGCGAGAAATATACACGTGTTTTAAGAGATGGCTTTATTTCCATGGATATGGCTCAGAATATCATTGTTATAAAAACGATAGCAGGCATGGCGATGGCAGTTGCCGCGGCTTTGGATGCACTTCAGTTCAGTAGTATTGTTGGTTGCATCGCAGGCGATGATACCATTATGTGTGCAATCCGTACCACGGAAGACACAGTTGCAGTTATGGAGAAAATAAATAAGCTGATTAATGCGGAATAATAATTTCTCCACTACATAACAATGATAAGCTTGATTACTGAGAAATTATACTTGCCGGACAGGAAATATGATGTTAGAATATTTAAGGTTATTTACAACAGGTGTTTACATGAATTTGGTCAAATACTAACTTAACACAGGATATTTATTATAATAAAACATAGAGTAACAAAGTGGGATAAGGAGAATTGATATGTCAGGACATTCAAAATTCGCGAACATAAAGCATAAAAAAGAAAAGAACGATGCTTCAAAAGGAAAAATATTTACAAAATTAGGACGTGAAATTGCAGTTGCAGTAAAAGAAGGTGGGGCAGATCCTAATTCTAACAGCCGTCTGAAAGATATTGTTGCCAAGGCAAAAGCAAATAATATGCCAAATGATACGATTGACAGAAGTATTAAGAAGGCAGCCGGAGATGCAAATGCAGTAAATTATGAAACAGTAACCTATGAGGGCTATGGTCCAAGCGGTACTGCAATAATTGTTGAAGCACTTACCGATAATAAAAACAGAACTGCAGCTAATGTACGTAATGCATTTACCAAAGGTAACGGAAATGTTGGCTCACAGGGTTGTGTATCCTTTATGTTTGACAGAAAGGGTCAGATCATTATCGATAAGGAAGAATATGATGTGAAAGCTGACGACCTGATGATGGTTGTACTTGATGCAGGAGCTGAGGATTTTTCAGAAGAGGAAGACAGCTTTGAGGTCTTGACCGATCCCGATGATTTCAGTGCCGTTAGGGAAAACTTGGAGAAAGCTGGTATTCCTATGGCTAAGGCAGATATATCCATGATCCCTCAGACCTGGGTGGAACTAAAGGATGAGCAGGATATTAAATCCATGAACCGTATCCTTGATTTGCTTGACGAGGATGATGATGTACAGGAAGTATATCATAACTGGGATGAGTAAGTTGATAGGATAAAAGTGACTGAAACAATGGTATTATACAGTTTAGTAAGAGAAAAAATTCACCAATTATAATATACTGGAGAGTTTTTATAGAGAATGATTAATATTTCAAATCCTGCATTTATCACAACTAATACAAGTGATGAATGCAGGATTTTCTATGTAAGTGGCGTAGTCCACAATAAATCTTTTATATCAAGCTTTGCAGTAAAGAGTACATTTTCCATTGCCATTTCCAGACAGTTTTTGTCTTCAGGTAGGACTTGATTTACCATTTCGAGTGCCTTCTGTAATACGAGTCCAAACATAAGAGGCCAATGATCAGGATTATTACATAAAAATTTTATCTTACTTTCCAAGGATTTCCACACTTTTGTATATTCTATCACCATATTATAAGGATCAACTTCTCCCCAGATGCGATATTCCTCATTTCCAATCATGTTCACAGATTGTTTTACAAGTTCTTCAAGGTCAGGTAATGGTTTAGATGGCATGAATTGACGATATGTACCTGCAGCCAAATTCCATATAGAATACTGACTTTCAAGTAAAAACTTATTCAGTGCATTTCCTATGTAGAACTTTCTGCCACTTGTAGTACCTATAACGATAAGCTCTGTTGTAGTCCCTGTTTGCAATGCTTTTTCCCATATAGAAGCTTGACATGCAATACCGGAAAGTCCGCTAGTCCATAGCAACACATTATTAACATTAATCCTACCGTCAGGCTCTTTCAGTACGGATGTAATAACATACCATATTTCCTGAGCCCCAACTTTAGCGTATACAAGAGGATCATCTACAGCTGATTTCTCGAGATACTGATTAAAGACTTGATTTATAGTTTTTTTAGGTTGCGGAGTATCTTGTTTATTGAGACTCATTTTTTCCAATTTCTTATATGATTTTCGTAATCTATGACAATCCATTAAACTGAGTAATACTAAGGCAAATGTCACAAACACTAGGCTAAAGAGAAATGCTCCGATACTATCTCGTATAATATCATACTTAGTTATTGTAAGTATTATTACAACTCCAAGTATTATCGCTAGTGCCCGAAGCCAGATATTTCTAATGCTGAGTTTATAATTACGCTTACGCACTTGAGGAGTCTGTGCCGAACTAAGAGGGAAACTTTTAAAATAATCTGTAAACATTATAAATCCTTTCCTTGTATGGGTTAAAGCTGTTTTATGCTTAACTAAATCAATGTTTTTATCTTTCAAAATAATAAATAGCAAATTAAAAATGTTATTATATTCCATTATATTATATTTGTATTTATTTGCAAATATAAATTATATATATGTTACTAATAAGAGTATTACTAATAGTTCGAAGGGAATATTGAAGAGTATGAATAAAACTAAGTAAGCCGTTAAACAAGTATCTGGAATGACTATTAGACAAAAAGAAATTGCTGAGAATTTAAATGATCTAGTTCATAGATTTAGGATATAGAAAATAATTATATTAAATGGTAGTATTAAAAAAATTGGAAGCCGACAGTAAACCCTGTAAGCTTCCTTTAATTTTCCTGTCTATTTTTTCAAAAGTTCTTTGATGTACTTCTCAATATCTTTGTTTAGATCTGATTTAATACTAACTACGTCTCTGTTGATCTTGTCTGTAATCTGTTGTTTAGTTTTGTTTTTTTCATCATTTACAACAGTATCAAGCTGATTCTTAAGATCTCCGGTATATGTGTCTATTTCCTTTTCGGCTCTAGCAATTTCACTGTTTTTATATGTTTCAATATCGCTTATAATTTGCTTAGAGGTATTATCTATGTACTGTTTAATATCGTTAGTACTTTCAGTTTCAATTTTATTTACTTCTTGATCTGTACTCTGCATGAAATAAGATGAAATGGAACTAAAGCCATCCTTAATTAAGCTGATAATATTAGTATTTAAAGCAATAGCAGCATAAGCTTGGGTACTCCCCAAAAGAGTTAGAGCGACTAATAAACTCATAAAAATTTTCTTTTTAAATATTTTTTTCATTAAATGCATCCTTTCTGTGGTTAGTTTAAGCAACGATACATTTTTATCATATAATAGTAGTAATTATCAATAGTTAAACAATGTTAAATGTTACAAAATAAGGAATTATGAATAAGACTTATATCTGCTTTTAACTGATTTAACTCTTTAACAGCTATTAATACTCACCTTTATTTTATAAAGTCACTAAATGTTTCTTGTAACTTTCCATATAACGCCTGTATTAGGAAGTATATTACTGGGATCTTGCCGACTTGAGGTTCCGGTATCCAATATATAAAGAGCACCATCAGGTCCAAATGAAATATCGGAGGGCCTTCCAAAACCTCCTTCATTCGTAATATAAGAAGGAAATCCAGATTTGTTTAATGCAAAGGTACTAGCAATACCATAGGAATTAATTCTGGATACTCTATAACCGGCAGATGGATATTGCAATGCCAGGCCCCCGATATTACTTAAGTGAATTGATCCGAATTCAGCTATAAAAATATCCCCTATATTGCCAAAGGATTGATTTTGATTAAAATCAAATCCAATTATAGTAGAATCTGGAGGGAATACAGTGAACGGTTTTGGGGGTATAGCAGGATGGCTATAGAGCAAAAACTCTGGTTGATCTCCACCTTCAGGCTTAAATCTGGGTAAAGTAACAGGCTCTCCAGCTGAATAATCAGGAAAACCATACCATGTCCCCTCGGTTATAATATGAAATTCATCCGATGCATTTGCAATAGGTCTGCTTCCTCTGATATCATACCCATTATTTGATACAAACAATTTATTATCACTATCGAACCTTATATAAGATATACTTCTTAAGCCCCATGCTACAAGTTGGAGGTTAGAACCATCAGCATTCGTTCTAAGTATACTTCCGGTAGCTTTCGTGATGCCTCTTTTTAATTCGTAAGGCTGATTCATTTCTCCATACATACTAAAGGCTCCGGTATAAATAATCTCCTTCCTATTTCCGAGAATATTAGGAGTAGGAAAATTTTGACCTTTTAGTATAATATAAGAACCAGGGTAATCATGAAATGTCGCATTATCAGTTAACCATAAATTATCATTACCTACTACGCCTGAGTTTGTAGCGGTTCCTACGCCAAAATATATTTTCCCCGCATTATCAAAATCTACTCGGCTATTGCTGTAATCTCCATAACTGGGGAGCCCTGTAATGATATCATACCTGCTTCCATCCATTTTTATAACGGTAACGGTTGTCTTATGAGATACATATAGAGCATTATTTCTATAATTAATACCAATCAAGGGTATTTTAAAATTTTCTGCAAATAATTCAAATTTACCATTTCTTAGAATAGAAATATCTGCTTTTCCTGTTGTATATCCCGAGTTGGCAATAAATAGATCTCCTTCATCTGAAAAAATCATACTGCTGGGATTATTAAGACCCTCGGCAAATACTTCAATCTTATAGCCGTTTTCTATTGTAATATCATTAGGATTAAGATATCTACTTATAGTATCCATTTGATAACAGTTTACTTGATTAGGCATATAATTCTCGTAATGATAGATTTACTTTAATATATGTTAGAAGGTGTGAAATATAATACAGTTATCTTGTATGAAATAAAATTAGCAATAAATTGGTATTAAAATAAATTTTCCTAGAGAGATAATAGATTCCATATAATAAAATCATTTGTTAATACGATAGAATAATATGAATTAATTTAGACAAAATTCATATTATTAATAAGAAATAACTTTTAGGGGTAAATATGGATATTCATGTAGTACAACCAAATGAAACCATTAATTCAATCGCAACAAATTATGGAGTCAGTGTATCGTATTTAATTCAATATAATGAATTATCAAATCCTTATAATTTGGTTATAGGTCAGACCATTGTAATAGCATACCCCCAACAGACCTATACGGTGAAAGAGGGAGATTATCTGGAAGGAATCGCCAAAGAAAATGGGGCTACCGTTATGCAGCTATTAAGGAATAATCCCTTTCTCTCAGAAAGAGAATATATTTACCCTGGAGAAACATTAATTATTAGTTACAAAACAAATGAAAATATTATGATAAATGGTTATACTTTTCCATTTATACCTATGGACACTTTAAAAAAGACCTTGCCATTTCTTACTTATATCTCTATCTTTAATTATACAGCCACAATCGGAGGAGATATTATTACTTATTTTGACGATTCGGATGTTATTGAAATGTCAAAAAATTATGGTACAGCTCCGCTTATGTTGACCACAACTTTAACTGCTCAAGGTGAGCCAAATCCGGAGATTGCTTTTAGCATAATATCAAATGAAGAATATCAGGATCGCCATATTAATAAAATATTAAGTATTTTAAAGGAAAAAGGATACTATGGCGTTAATATGACATTCGGTAATATCAATTCATCTAATATTAACATGTACAATAGTTTCATTACAAAAGCAGCAAATCGTATTAAAAATGAGGGATATATTTTCTTTGTAACAATTAATCCTACTTTTTATAGTAATGAGGAGGGTTTTAGATTTGTAGAAGTTGATTATTCGACGATTGGTCAGGTAGTAGATAGTTTAGCTTTTACTAATTTTATATGGGGAAAAAATAATGAACCACCAGGACCGATTAGTTCTTTTACAGATTATCAACAGCTTCTAGATTTCACTATAAATTATGTTTCATCGGATAAAATACGAATTGGAATACCTGTGATTGGTTATGATTGGACGCTCCCTTATGTGGCCGGAAGTTCTGCCGCGAATGCACTTACTTTGGATTCTGCTTTGAATTTGGCACGTGATAATGATAGTATAATAGAATTTGATGTCATTTCACAGACACCATACTTTCAATATGCACAAAAATACTTGGACTCGGAAGTTGAACATATCGTTTGGTTTATAGATGCAAGAAGTGTTAATGCCAAATTGGTATTGTATAACAAATATAAAGTTAGTGGTTTAGGGTTATGGAACATTATGGTGTTCTATGCTCAAATATGGTTGGTGATAAATTCTCAATATAATATTGTAAAAGTTATTCCGGATAATTTATAAATCTTTATTAATAAACATTCATGGTCAGGTTGCCATACATGCAATTAGGGTTGGCATTTCCAACAAACTCCCAACCGCACCGGTTTCAATTCTCAGCATAATATTTACAATAGTATGATTTTATTATAAAAAATAAGTAGATAAGATATAATGCTTGTGTTATAATAAAAAAAGTCAAGGACGGCAATCAAGCTGATTGGTAGTTATTGACTTTTTTTGTGAAATTAATATTTAAAAAATAATTGTATTGAAAAATGCATAATTATTAATAATGGGTTGCAAAAGAAAAGTATATCATTTATACTACGTAAAGTAGAGTCAATTGCTCCTCTTATTCTTAAAGAAAACTATAATTTTAGTGGGGCTATTGTAAAAAAGGTTATTAAAACTAATTTATAACAAGAAAATGGAAGCCATATGAAAGAATACAGGTTGAAGGCATCGGATATTGAAGGTGCGCAGGAACGAATCAAAGATTATATTTATAAAACACCGTTAGAAAAATCGATTTATCTAAGTAATGAGAAACAAAATGTCTACTTGAAGCTGGAATGCCAGCAGCCGGTGAAATCTTTTAAGATCAGAGGAGCATTAAATAAAATGCTACTATTATCCGATCGAGAAAGGCAGGCTGGTGTAGCTACCGTATCAAGCGGAAACCATGGAATATCCGTAGCCTATGGTGCAAAGCTTCTTAATATCAAAACCGCCATAATAATTGTACCTAAGACTACTCCACAGAGTAAAATTGATAAAATTATGTATTATGGTG
This sequence comes from Bacillota bacterium, assembly GCA_023393095.1. Classification (GTDB taxonomy): domain Bacteria; phylum Bacillota; class Clostridia; order Lachnospirales; family Lachnospiraceae; genus Mobilitalea. The sequence goes on along the minus strand of JAEWMT010000125.1, from coordinate 4,074 downwards.
GACAGGTAATACGAATGGGAGATAGTTATGATGAAGCCCATGCCCTAGGAATGAAGTACATAGAAGAAAGCGGACATATCTTTATAGATGGAGGGGATAATGATCCGGTAATCTATGCAGGACAGGGAACAGCAGCGCTTGAGATTCTTGATCAGAATCCTGATATTGATACCATCCTTGTACCAATCGGTGGTGGTGGATTATGCACCGGAATTGCTGTGGCAGCCAAGAGCAGGAAGAAGGATATCAAAATTATTGTTTTATATTCCGAAGCATGCGCGGCCTGGCCGGATTCTATTAGGGATGGAAGACCATATCATGAATATCCCAGTGAAGAGTCCGTATGCGAAGCCATGGTAGGTGGAATCGGACAGCTTTCTTATGAGATGCATGAAGTTCTTGATGGTCATTTGTCGGTAAAAGAAGATTATATACGAAAAGCAATGGTGCATGCTATACTAAATGAAAAAATCGTAGCAGAAGCATCCGGTGCAGTACCGATTGCAGCTATGCTGCAATATGGAGATCAAATACCTGGAAAGAATATTGCCTTAATAATAAGTGGTGGTAATGCAGATAATGCACTATTGATTAATGAAATGAAAAAATACAAATTATGATAAGTTTTAATATAAGTACAGTATTTGCCCAAAGAGGCTGAATATAGAAAAAGTTAAGAAAAGGAGAAAATTATGAAAAAATTAATTGTATTACTTTTAACATTTGTAATGGCTTTCAGTATGACAGCATGCGGTAAAAAGACCGATAATAAAGTAGGAACCGACTCTGGCACGCCTACTAAGTCTGCAGATAAAGCAGAACCTACCACAGCACCTAAAAAGGAAAAATTAAAATTAGGTACATCAGCTGATTATCCTCCCTTTGAGTTTATCGTACTTGATGATGCTGGTAAACAACAATATGCAGGAATTGACATTTCTTTAGCAAAGAAGCTTGCAGAGGATCAGGGTAAGGAGCTTGAAGTTGTAAATATGAGCTTTGATAACCTAATGGCATCTCTTCAGAAGGGTGATATCGATATGGTTATTGCTGCTATCGAAGCAGACGATAAACGTAGAGAAGCTGCTGATTTCTCAGATCCTTATTATACCGATTTACCCCCTATGGTATTAGTCAGAGCAGAGGATGCTTCGAAATATACTTCAATGGACAGCTTTAAAGGCAAGACAGTAGGTGCTCAGACAGCTACAACAAAAGCAGAAATCGTTACTAAGGATATGAAGGGTGCAAAATTATTAGCAATATCTTCTGTAACGGATCTTGTTAATAATCTTGTATATAAAAAATGTGATGCAATTGTTCTTGATGGTGCAGTAGCACAGCAATATGCTGATACAAATAAAGAATTAAAAATTCCTGAGGTTAAGCTTGGAGAAGCAGCTCCTTATGCTGTAGCAGTTCAAAAGGGAGATCCGAAAAAGCTTCTGGATTCCTTAAATAAAACAATTGCAACCATAACGACGGATGGATCAATAGATAACTGGACGAAAGAAGCAAATGATCTTAGTGATAAAGCTGTTAAAACAGATTAAATATTAATTCAATGCAAAGGAAATGCTTATGTCCCCTACAAGTTTTTTTAATTTTACTTTTTTACCGAAATATGCAACCTTTTTTATTCAAGGCGTAGAGTATACACTGATACTTTCCGTAGTAGCAGTATTATTAGCTGTACTGCCTGCTTTACTTCTGGCATTAATGCGCTTAAGTAAGCTGCGTGTTGTAAGAGCGATATCAGGAATTTATATTGCTATTTTCAGATCCACGCCACTTCTGGTACAGTTAGCCCTTGTATATTTTGGACTTTTTAATTTTATTAAGATACCCACATTTTATGTATTTGGCTTTATCAATATGTCTATGTTCATACCCGGTGTAGTTGCACTGTCGTTAAATAGCGCGGCTTATGTTGCAGAGATATTTCGTGCAGGAATTCTTGCAGTTGATGCCGGACAGAATGAGGCAGCAAGAAGCCTTGGCTTGTCAGCAACAAAGTCTATGAGACTTGTTGTCCTTCCTCAGGCGATTAAAAACATTCTGCCTGCTTTGGCAAATGAATTGATTACCATGGTGAAGGAATCTTCCATTTGTTCCACTCTCGGTATGACGGAATTGATGTGGGGTGCCAAGACGGTGGCTTCGACGACTTATATCACAATTGGTCCATATGTTCTTGCAGCAATCATTTATTTCTGCATCAATTATCCTGCTGGTTTGGCTATTGAAGCGATTGAAAGGAGAATGAGACGTGGGGACAAGCGATAAATTAATATCAGTCAAGAATCTTTGTAAAGAATATAATAAGGGTGAAGTTAAGGCATTAAATAACTGCAATATTGATATTGAACAAGGCGAAGTCGTTGCTATTATCGGTCCCTCCGGCTCGGGAAAATCAACATTTCTCCGAAGCCTTAATTTACTTGAAACACCAACGACAGGTGAAATTTATTTTGAGGGAATCAATCTTGTAGATAAAAAAGTAAATCTTGATCTGCACCGCAGACGTATGGGAATGGTTTTTCAGCATTTTAATCTCTTTCCTCATAAAACAGTGCTGCAAAATATAATGATGGCTCCGGTACAGTTAAAATTAATGAGTAAAGAGGATGCAAAGAAAAAAGCGCTTCAGCTGTTAGAACGTATTGGCTTAGCTGATAAAGCAAATGAGTATCCTTCCAGATTATCAGGTGGTCAAAAGCAGCGTATCGCTATTGTTCGTTCTTTGGCAATGAATCCAGAGGTTATGCTATTTGATGAACCAACTTCCGCTCTTGATCCTGAGATGGTTGGTGAGGTACTTGCACTCATTAAACAGCTGGCTACGGAAGGCATGACCATGGTGATTGTTACTCATGAGATGGGCTTTGCACGCGAAGTGGCATCCAGAGTAGTATTTATGGCAGACGGTGCCATCCTTGAAGAAAATACACCAAAGGAACTGTTTGAAAATCCGAAGGACGCAAGACTGAAGGATTTCTTGTCTAAGGTACTTTAATTCAATAGATATTTAAATTTTATATTATATGAAAAATAGCACACGAGGAATCTGATTGCTACTATAGTTGAAATAAAATTTCACTTTGGAGCATTTCCGCTTCAGCGTGTGCTTTCTTTATTTACGTCAAATTTGACATTACTCAAATCATAAAACCTGAAATATTGTTTGGCTTCATCAATGGAATTATAGATTTGTAAATCTTGGTTTTTCGGATAGCAAGGTTCCCAGTCATGTAAATATTCCTTTAGCTTCAAAGTATCAATCAAATAATCTTTTGCCTCTTTAGAGATATTATGTGTTCTGCTATAAGTTGAATCAAGATACTTCTTCCAATCGGTACAGAAAACAATTAAACGCAAGAATTCTTTCAGATTGGATGCGATATAAAAGGGCTTATTTTCATTTGATATATAATAAATTGGTGCATAATCTTCATCTAGTGAAACTAGATTATTGCTAGAGCCAATGCATCCTCCCCTGCTGTCAATTGCTAAAATCTCTAAACATGGGATTGGATAAAAATGAAATTCAGGAATATCATCATCAAAGATAAATTTAACATCAAATTCATCGGCTAAAATCTGATAGGCTTTTTCCTTTTTATATAATGATGGCATGGGATGAATAGTTTTTCCTGTATATATGACTTCCTCGCCTATAATGCCAATAGAACTGGCAGACATTTTGTTTTTGAAAAAAGATTGTTCCATATCTATATAAATTGATTCTGACATATTAGACCTTTCTTAATTAATATATATTTCAATTTTACTAATACATACTTTTGTGTTTTCTGCTTTAAGTTACTGCTTTCATATTTAAATTAAAATTATATTTAAAAATATTATATAATATCAGTAATTAAAATGCTATCGTAATATAAATTAACTACTAAGCAAATATATTGGTTCTGCCTATTATTTTGCTTGAAGCAAGGGAATCAGAAGTTGAGTTATAAAATTTATATATACATAAACAAACTAATTTAATAAGATTTATAAAAAATGGCACAATATAATATTGTGCTGTTTTTTTTATGGAAAAACAGCCAAACT
>JAEWMT010000114.1 GCA_023393095.1 Bacillota bacterium | reverse complement strand
TTCTCATACCGTCCAGCACTCTATTCAAAATATCATCCGGACTATCTGTTTTGAGAGACTCTAATTCCTTTCTATAGGCGAAGGTCTCCTCTGTCAGAGGGAGATTATTTTCTAACAGCCATCTTGCATCCGATCGGTTTTCTGCATTTACTTCAAAGCCGGCTGAATCAATTACTCCGTTCACCTGATCTGCCAGTTGGTTCCAAGTGATTTCAGAAAGGCTTTCACCGCTTTGTATGGCTGAACTGTAACAGGCTTTATAAATATTTTGTAGGGTAGGCTGTGCACCTGTAGAAATCAGATACTGCATTGCCTTATCGTCCATGTTAGTGACTGATCCGCTTAGTTGTAGCGCTTTTGAGAGTTTTGAAATGTTATCGTCCGTTACCGGAAGATTCTCGTTTCTAAGCCTCTCATCCAAGGTATCTTTATCAAAGGAGGTCATCTTCCTACCATTATTATTACTTATCCCAGTTTCACTAGCCTTAATTCTATTCAGCGCTTCATATAAACCATCAACCGTAAAGCACTCTACTGCAAATCCTTCCTTTTCCAGCTGTCCGCAGTCCTGATTCGTTAATTTCGAACCGATTTTCTCCAGTTTAGTTTTTGTTTCCTTATATTTCTCATCCTGTTCCGACTTTTTAGCTTCATCTTCTTTTTTGGCAAGGATGGATTCCCAATCAGAATTCTTTACATTCATTGCTTTTATGGTTTTTAATAATGCGGCAGAATTATCCTCCAGTACACGAAGTTCAATCTCGTTGTTATTCGTCTTAACAACCTCAAAGGTCTTCACGTCACCAGGCTTCACATTATTTAATACATGATTGGAGGTTGTAACCTGTTGGCCGCTAAAATCAATGGTTATACCATTATTAACAGAGATAACTATTCCTGTTATCTGTTGACCTTTTTTTAGAGAAGCTAAGCCCTTATTTTTTGCTTCATCCCTGATCGGATGCTTTGATGGCAGCTTATCTACCTCTTTACCATTTTCTGCGCTAATAGAAAAATGATATTTCATCTGTTTCCCGCCTTTTATTTGTAATTGTATTTAGGTATTGCGAAACTATATAGTCTTTGTATTTGTATACAGAGCAGATACACATTTCTCAGCTCCAACGTTTCCTTCGGGCATATGTGTTTAAACACTTTACTTTCGCTCCACACCCGATATCTCTTTGGTAATATTTCGGTTGTTTTCCGAAAAAACTTAACCTTATAGATCCAACTGCCCATGGTAATAAAATGCAGTTATATGCAAAAAATTAATGGTACTACTTCTTACCGCACATAGCCACGAATAAAATTGAAATAAAAGTACTTAATTATAATCTTCTTAACTATCGTTTCTTAACTTTGCTATTATGAGGGAGGTTCATATGTATAAAAAAATAAGTAGGCTGGCTATACTTTCCTTTCTATCTCTATGCCTTCTCCTGACCTGTGTCAGCTGCAGCATGTCATCCGGCAAAAAGGAGCAAAAAAAATTTGATGAGTTTATGAACAATTTATTTCTTGAGGAGGTCCAATCAGATACACTTTCCCTGAACTATTCACTTGCTTATCCCGAAAATTATGGAATAACAAATACAAACGTCAAATTTGGTGATTACAGCATGGATAGTATGAGGGAAGATCTGGTTAAATCTGAAAATGAATTAGATTACCTCTCTTCCTTCAAATACAACAATTTAACCTCCAATCAGCAATTAACCTATAATATTGTTAAGAACTCACTGATACAAAATCTACAGTTTGGTAATTATCCATATTACAGTGAATGCCTAGGGCCAACTACGGGTATTCAGGCCCAGCTACCGATTCTGCTTGCAGAATACAGCTTTTATGACAAGAAGGACATAGAGGAATACTTAGAATTATTACCCTGTATAAAGAATTATTTTAAGAGTATCATCCACTATGAGCAGGAAAAATCCAGACGTGGTCTATTTATGAATGATAGCGTTGCAAACCGGATTATTGATCAGTGTAAAGCATTTATTAATAAGCCTGAGAGCAATTTTTTAATTCAGTATTTTAATGAGAGAATTTCAAATTACAAGGGCTTGACGAAGAATGAAATAACTCGGTATGAAGCGCTGAATACAGAAGCTGTGCTGTGTTACGTTATTCCTGCTTATGAAGATCTGATCAATTCCTTAACAAAGCTTCTTGGAACAGGCAAGAACAATGCTGGATTATATTATTATCCAGAGGGTCGCGCATTTTATGAATGCCTTGCTAAATATAAAACTGGTTCCGGAAAGAGTATGAAGGAAATGATTCAAATGCTCGATAATGCAATTGAAGGCGGTGTTAATGATATTACGGCATTAGCCGAATCTGATCCTAACCTTATTGATAAGTATCTATCCTTCTCCTCCTTCCCGATTACGGATCCGAATGAGATATTAACCGATTTAAAACAGGATATCAAAAAGGACTTTCCTGACTCCACCCCCGTAAGCTGTGAAATCAAATATGTACCGGAATCCCTTGCTGATTTTCTAAGTCCCGCGATGTATCTGGTTCCTCCGATTGATAGCTATAGAAATAATAATATATATATCAACGGACATAGCAAGCAGACTTTATCAATGATTTATACAACTGTTGCACATGAAGGCTACCCTGGTCATCTTTATCAGTGTGTTTATTTTCGCAGCCATAATCCTGCTCCCATTCGTAATATTTTAAGCTTTACCGGTTATGACGAAGGCTGGGCTACCTATGTTGAATATTATTCTTATCATTTAGCAGGCATTGATGAAAATCTTGCAGATTTTCTTGAGACAAATAATAGGGTTACTCTTTGTATGTATGCCCGGGCGGACATCGGAATCCATTATGAGGGGTGGACAAAGGCGGAGACTGCTAATTATATTTCTAAGTATATAGGAGATAAAGATATTGCAAATTCCATCTATAACACTTTGTTGGAGGAGCCTGCCATTTATCTTCCTTACGCTATAGGTTATCTGGAGATTATGGAGCTTAAAAATGAAGCTGAGAAGGATTTAGGGGATAAATTTGTAACAAAGGATTTTCATAAATTCCTGCTTGATATTGGACCTGCACAGTTTAATATCATTGAGGATAATATGAAAGAATGGGAAAAAAATTATTAGATGAGGAATGATACGACGCTATTAGGTAGTTATATAAGGGTTTTTAATAAGATTAATACTGAGACCAAATTATTTACGTGTTATTAATAAATGGGCGACGGGGAAGATTCTTGCTTACCCTGCCGCCCAGTTGTAGATAATTAAAATATCGCTAAAGAGGCTGTCGTAAACCTACAGTGATGTAAGGTTAATCCACATAATCTCCTTAATGCACTGTTTGGAGATTATGCAGAGTCCCTTATATCTTATATACCTAAAATGCGACAGCCCCACTTAAAGTGATTGCATATCACCTATATATTACTTTTATGTCATTTATTTACTATCTCACTATTTCATTCATTTTTTATATGAAACTAGCAGATTTCTGCGCCAGCCGGCATTGATTTTTCCGGAACCATAAGAGAGAGATTTCCGTCTGCATCCTCGGCACAAAGAAGCATTCCTTCTGATAAAATTCCTGCTAATGTTGCAGGTTTTAGGTTAACTACTACCATAACCTTCTTTCCAACCATCTCAGCCGCGGAATAATGTGCTTTAATTCCAGATACAATCTGTTTTTCCTGAGAACCGACCTTAACCTGGGAACATAATAATTTCTTAGATTTCTTTACTTCCTCACAGGCGATGATTTCACCTACCTGGAATTGAAGTTTAGCAAAATCATCATAGGTAATCTCCGGTTTAGCTTCGATATCAATAACAGCATTATTCTCTTTATCCTCTGTATTTGTCTCTTCCGGTTCCGATGCTGTTTTCTGTAACTCTATTTCATTTTCCACTTTCTGAAGTACCTCCTTAAGGTCAAGTCTTGCAAATAAAATCTCCGGTTTCTCAGTAACCTTTGTTCCATCCGGATATAAGCCATAGCTTTCTAATTCTTCTATCGTACGTGCTTTGGTGGAAAGCTGTGTTAAAATCTTCGTTGCTGTCTCTGGCATAAAGGCCTCTAGTAAGCTGGCTCCGATACAGATACTTTCCGTCAGATTATAAAGAACTGTCTCCAGACGAGCCTTTTTCTCCTCATCTTTAGCTAGTGCCCAAGGCATAGTCTCATCTATATATTTATTGCAGCGTTTGAATAAGGTGAATATCTCACTGATTGCATCGGCAACACGAAGCTTCTCCATCTTAGCAGCTACCTTCTTCGGTGTCTCAAGTGCGAGTGCTTTCAGCTCTTCATCCACAGATTCGATTACCTTACCATCACGAACGATGCCGTCAAAATATTTATTGGACATGGAAATTGTTCTGTTTACCAGATTACCAAGTGTATTTGCTAGGTCAGAGTTAATTCTCTCCACTAATAGCTCCCAGGAAATAATCCCGTCATTATCAAACGGCATTTCATGAAGTACAAAATATCTGACTGCATCAACGCCAAAGAGCTTAACCAGATCATCTGCGTAGATAACATTTCCTTTGGATTTACTCATCTTATCTCCGGCATTACCTTGCAATAGCCAAGGATGACCAAATACCTGCTTTGGTAGCTCTACACCCATAGCCATTAGTATGATTGGCCAGTAAATTGTATGGAAACGGATGATATCTTTACCGATTAAATGTAAATCCGCTGGCCAGAATTTCTTAAACTGCTCGGTGCTGTTACCGTCCGCATCATAACCGATACCGGTAATATAATTACTTAATGCATCCAACCATACATAAACCACATGCTTATCATCAAAATCTACTGGAATACCCCATTTGAAAGAAGTACGGGATACGCATAAATCCTGAAGTCCGGGTAAGAGGAAGTTATTCATCATCTCATTTTTTCTTGACTCTGGCTGGATGAATTCCGGATGTGTATTAATATGCTCAATCAGGCGGTCTGCATATTTACTCAATTTAAGGAAATAAGCTTCTTCCTTCGCTGGCTGAACCTCTCTACCACAGTCCGGACACTTGCCATTCACGAGCTGGGATGGAGTAAAGAAGGATTCACAGGGAGTGCAATACATTCCCTCATAATGTCCTTTATAAATATCCCCCTGTTCATAAAGCTTCTTAAAAATCTTCTGTATCTGCCTCTCATGGTCAGCATCCGTGGTACGGATAAATTTATCATAGGAGGTATTCATCATATCCCAGATATCCTTAATCTGACCTGCAACACCATCAACGAATTCCTTCGGAGTGACACCTGCTTCTGCCGCTTTTAGCTCAATCTTCTGTCCATGCTCATCGGTTCCTGTCTGAAAAAACACCTCATAACCTTCAAAGCGTTTAAACCTGGCAATGCTGTCTGCTAATACTATTTCATAGGTATTACCGATATGTGGCTTACCTGAAGTATATGCGATAGCGGTTGTAATGTAATATGGTTTCTTACTCATTTGGATCCTTCCTTTCTATATTCATCTTAATAGGTGATTGCGAAACTATATAGTCTTTGTAATTGTATACACGGCAAATATTATTTCTTGGCTCGAAAGCTTCCTTCGGGCATAAGTGTTTTAACACTTTACTTTCGCTCCGAAATAGTATTTGCTGTGTATACAATATCTAAAATTTAAGAGTTTCACATTTATCTTAATAATTATTTTTCATAATAACTGAAACTTATCTCGCCTATATTTTACCCATAATAGGCTAAATTCTAACCATAGTTGAATGCTTTCCACTTCATAGGACGCAACTTTCTATGAAATAAAAAAACTCCCATCCTTAAATTTCTTTAAAGACGAGAGGAACTCCCGTGGTACCACTTTAATTTGCTCCTGCCTCACGGCAAAAGCCTCATTCACTGCAATAACTACAGCCTAGCAATGTAACGGTTGCATCCGTCGCAGCCTAAGAAATATATTCCTCGGTACGAAGCTCCAAGACCATCTTCCGCAGCTTCTTCGAATTTATCTAAAAGATAAACCGGATATCCATCTCCCCTTCTCAGCTTACCGGGGTTCTCTGTTAACCGATCCACTGCGTACTCTTCTTTTCATAGCCTTTTTCTTGTCAAAGTATACCATGTCAAATCCCCTTTGTCAAAGGCTTTTCATAGTCGTGAGACTGTTTAGCACGGCTCTTCATAAAATAATTGAGATTTTCATTATGGTGAATTATTAAATTTATCCAAATTAAATCTTGAATATTTTTACATCTAGTGATATTATTGTAACATAAAGTGATATATATATCACATAGGAGGTATGTAGATGATAAGGAACCGACATCAAAAAGGCTTAAGATTTTTGGGATTTTTCGGGTTTTTTGGGTTTTTAGGATTTCAGTATTTCGTAACTCATAATATTAGTGCTTTAAGTTTTTTTGCTTACTTCGGCTTCTTTAGTTATTTTTGGATAGCAAAGATAGCAAATGACATGGTGGATGAACGTTATATTGAAAACGCAAGAAACGCAAAAGCATTTACTTTCCACATTGCCATTCTTGAATTTATTGTGCTGTATCTGATTACTCCATTACATTTTATTAACAAGGAGATAATAACTGTTATAAGTGCTTTATGTTTTGCATCTCTAATTATTATTTATGCAATCGCATTTTATCAATTTGAGAAGAAGTAGGTGAAAATGACTGAATTTAAATGTAATTTAAAAAAATACCGGCAACTTGCTGAGATGACTCAGGAGGATTTAGCCAATAAGGTAAATGTTAGACGGGAGACTATTATACGCCTTGAAGCGGGGAAATACAATCCTTCCCTCAAATTAGCCATCGATATATCAAGAGCAGTAAAGGCACCAATTGAAGATATTTTTGACTTTGATTAACCTATACCTTAACCAACCAAAAGATCCTACCATAGAATTTTCTATTCTATGGTGTTATAATATGGATAATTCAGGTCAAGTATTTGAATATACAATTCGTTCCAATAAGGAGTTTATATGAAAAACCCTAATAACACGTTAATACGCAATAATTTTAGTAGATACTTTTATTTATTTATAATTCTTGCACTGGTACTGGCTTTTTCCGGTTGTAAATCAAAGAGTAATAAAGATTCCAGTGTATCAGATTTACAAAATATCGATGAGGCTTCACTTACTCCAACAAAAGCTCCTTTGTCATCTGAAACAGATCAGATAACACAAAGCCCTTCTGCTTCAAACGTTACCCCCAAAATAACAATTACCCCGACTCCTGCTGCCACCTCGGTAAATCTACTGGCCGTCGGTGATAATTTAATTCATATTCAGGTAGTGGATAGCGGAAAACAAAAAGATGGTTCTTATCAATATGACCATCTATATTCGAATTTGAAAAAGGATATTTCTGCTGCAGATATTGCAGTGATTAACCAAGAAACAATTCTTGGCGGGGATGAATTTCCGTATTCCGGATATCCTCGTTTCAACTCTCCAATCGAGATTGGTGATGCCGTCATAGATGCCGGCTTTGATGTAGTTCTCCAGGCAACGAACCATACCATGGATATGGGTTATGAAGGCGTGAAAAATACTCAGAAATACTGGTCGAAGCATCCCGAGATTACTGTCCTTGGAATCAATAAAACAAAGAAAGATCAGAATAGGATTAAAATTGTTGAGAAAAATGGCATTAAAATAGCTATGCTTAACTATACCTATAGCTTGAACGGCTACTCTCTTCCCAAAGATAAGCCCTACCTAGTTAATCTAATTAATAAGAACAAGATGGCAGCCGATATCAAAAAGGCAGAAAAAGAAGCTGATTTTACAATTGTTTTTCCTCATTGGGGAACAGAATACGCTTACAACATTTCCAGTATGCAAACGGATCTGACTAATTTCTTCTATGAACGGGGAGTTGATTTAGTCATTGGTACCCATCCTCATGTTCTTGAACCGGTAAAATGGTATCCAAACGATAAAGATCGCCGGATGCTGGTATACTACTCCCTAGGTAATTTCATGTCCTACCAGAGAGAGGCTCCGAGAATGCTTGGCGGTATGGCAAAAGTAACGCTAACCAAGGATGCTTCCGGAACATATATTAGTAAAGCTTCCATCACTCCTATCGTAACCCATTATGAAAATGGCCCTTCCGATTATAACTATGCCATCTATAAACTAGAAGATTATAATGAAACACTTGCTAAACGACACGGTGTTTCCCAGCTAGCAGTCAACGGTCCCATAACCTATAATGATACCTGCAAATTGGCAAAGGATATCCTTGATTCGTGGTATCAGCCATAGTTTTGCTATCAGATAAATGCAAATAAGGTTGGCCAAAAAGGTATATCCCCATTGATATACGTTTCGGTCAACCTTATTTTCTATTCTTCTACCCTCTCGCTTCCCCAGCTTCATCCTCTGGATAATACCTTCTCGCGTACTAACCTTAATTAGACTATCAAATTTTAGTGAATATGTCAATGGTTATCGTAATTATTTATGCCTTATATGTAAAATTGCATAAATAAATATATCCTACCCTGTTTTTCTATTGAAATATAACTAATTATTTACTCATGCAACATAGATACATACTTACTATTATGATACCGCAATGCTGCAATTCATAACCTTCGATGAACAAGGAGCAAGCTCCATTATGCAAACTTCACAGTTCTTCCTTGTGAATCGCTTTTTAATTCACACTATTTACTTGCGAAATATCTGTAAATCATTTATCCTAACTAATAGGAAACCTAGGAAATTAGAGCCCATGAAAAAATTCAAAATAAAAATTTAAAATGAATTGCGTAAGAATTCGTATAAATTTCTTATCTTGGACCTTTTTCAACTATTATTAACAAAGCTGCAATGCAGCATCATATTTAAAGGTGTGATGATTAAAAGATGGACAAGCAGTTATTTAATCAGATGTGTAATGAGGTAATCGGTCAGCAGCGGGAAAGGAACGGAATTGGTACTTTAGGTGAAAAGACAGTTCATTCAGTATTAAAAAGTTATCTCTCTCCAGACAGTATGAACCATGAAATAAAAGTCGGTGGTTTTGTTGCGGATATCTGCACTGGTAATGAAATTATTGAGGTCCAGACTCGAAGCTTCGATAAGCTTCGAAGGAAGTTAAGTGCCTTTCTTGAATATGCACCGGTCACAATTGCTTATCCTATCCCCTATATCAAATGGATTCGTTGGGTTAATCCACAAACAGGAGAAATTAGTCCACCCAGAAAATCCCCGAAGCTTGGCACTCCTTATACTATCTTTCCTGAGTTGTATAAAATTAAGAATTTTCTTACCAACCCGAATCTTCACTTGAAAATAGTTCTGATTAATTTAGAGGAATATCGTTATCTGGACGGATGGAGTCACGATAAGAAAAAGGGGTCGACCCGATGTGATAGAATTCCGACTGAGCTGATTGACGAAATAGAAATTAAAGCACTCAAAGAATATCAAATTTTGATTCCGGATTCTTTACATGCTACTTTTACATCCTTGGATTATAAAAAAGCCTCCCAACTGACAATGTCTAAGGCTCAGACGGCACTTAATGTCCTGCATTATGTTGGCGCTGTTGATCGTATTGGTAAGAAAGGTCATTCATATATTTATGCTAGAATGAATGAGCCATCCGATTGATTAGAATAATACATAATAAGAATTGATTAAGTAATGCTATTTATAATTGTGTCTGATAAAATTATGTTATACTTATTTTATAGATAATTTTAGTAAAGAATTAGCGCTCTGCTTTAAAGAAAATTATTAATTAAGAGAACTCCAAGCAATGATAGATAAATGCGAGTTTTCAAAATATAAAAGGAGGAAGGAACCAGGAAGCGTTCCTAATATGATTATGAGTGAAAATTTTAATCAAACAAATAATGCCGAAGAATCCTTGACAGAAAATCAACCAATCGAAGTTACTTCTGACACGACTGAAGAAACTATGGAAGTAATCCCGTCCATGGATGAGTTTAAAGATGAAATTGCCCGTTCCTTTAAGAAAATCAAGGAGGGAGATATTCTTACCGGTACCGTAATCGGCATCTCTGAATCGGAAGTAATTCTTGATCTTGGATATTATACAGAAGGAGTAATTAAGCTGGAGGAGTTAAGTAATGATCCTAGCTTTTCCATAAAAGCAGATGTAAGTATGGGTGAAGAAATATCTGCGATGGTTCTTAATGAGGATGACGGACAGGGTAATATTCTGCTTTCTAGAAAACGTGCAGATGATATTCTTGCTTGGGAGCACCTTATGGAAGCCATGAGTAGTAAGACAGTATTTACAGTAAAGATTTCACAGGCAGTTAACGGCGGTGTTGTAACCTACCTCTATGGAGTTCGCGCTTTTATTCCTGCTTCGCAACTGTCATTATCCTATGTTGAAGATCTAGCTTCCGTTGTGGGAAAAGAAATTGAGGTTGTTGTTATAACTGCCTCTTCAGAGGATAAGAAGCTAGTTCTGTCAGGTAAGGAAGTTGAACGTGAGAAGGCAAATAAAGATAAGAGCATTAAGATATCCCACCTTCAAAAAGGTATCGTTACTAACGGAACCGTTGAAAAGATTACCCCTTACGGTGCTTTTATTAATATTGGTGAAGGTTTATCTGGATTACTTCACATTTCCCAAATCTGCGATAAGAGAATAAAATCTCCGAATGAAGTGATAAAAGAGGGCGAAACTGTAAAAGTCAAAATAATTGATATTAAGGACGGTAAAATCAGTCTTAGTATGAAGGCTGTAGAAGATAAAGAAGAGGTTGTTGAAGATGCCGTCGAAGCTCCTGCTTCCTTCTCCACAGGAGGCGAAGCAACGACGGGGCTTGCCGCACTCTTAAAAAATATTAAGCTTTCGTAAAAATATTATGTCTGGTGGGAGAAACGACACATTCCGGTATTAGCATTGTACGAATTAGTTTATCCCACTGCTTTTCCCTGATAAGATATTTATATTTATCTATTATTTTAGAAATAAAGATTTATCTATAATATCGACAGTTATTGATATGTACAAGGCCTCAGAAACACGTACTTTCGTCGTTTTCTCTGAGGCCTTTTCGTTCTTATGATCGAAAACCAAAAAACATTCTTTTTTTCCCCTTCTTAGTATTCTCATCTGTTTTATTAGTATCAGCTTCCTGATCCGGCTTTGCATCCTCCTCAACAATTGTACCAAAAGTTTCTGCTACTACCGAGCTGTAGGTAATATCTTCATGATATCCAATACGTTGTCTGCTAAAGCCCCTTATTTCTTCGTTCAGGCTGAGCATTTTCTGATCCAAATAGGCAACAATATCAGAACACTCCTTCAGTTCTTTACTGATATGCTCCGGAGCATTTCCTTCAAATTTATAATAAATTTTATGTTCGAGACTCGCCCAGAAGTCCATTGCAATCGTCCTGATCTGTATTTCCACCTTAGTGTCAATCTTTTTATCCGATAGATAGACCGGTACGGATACAATCATATGGTAACTGGTGTAACCGTTTTCTTTTGGGCACATAATATAGTCCTTAATCTTTAATACCTTGATATCATTTTGTTTTGTTATTAAATCTGCAATTCGGTAGATATCCGATGTAAAGGAGCAGATAATTCTAATTCCTGCAACATCATTTACATATTTTACAATATTTTCAACCGTTATTTCTCTACCATTATGTCGAAGCTTTTTTGCAATACTTTGAGGAGTTTTAATTCTCGATTTAATATGTTCGATTGGATTGTATTGATGAGCCATTTTAAATTCATTATTAAGTATCTCAAGCCTCGTATTAATTTCCTTTAATGCTGCGTCGTATAAAAGCAGTGTACAGTTCCAATCCTCAGCCTGATTATAAAACATGGGTAAATCCATTGTCACGACCTCATCTTCTTATTCTATTACGTATAGTCAAATATATTTGTTCATAAATAAACGCAGATTAGACATTCCCTTAACGCCTTGCTTTTATTGAACTAAACTGCTTACGAACTACATTATATCATGCAATTATGAACAATTCGTTAAGATTTTAAATCTTAATTAAAAATTAAGATTTCCTTTATATGTTAAGAAAGATTATTTTGCTTATCCGATATCTTATAACGATTATCCATTCCTGGTTACTTCATAAATTTTTGCTCTTATTATTCTGTAGAGAGAGACTGTTAATAATAAATTTTCTAAACTTATGTGATAATCCTATATCACAGTACATATGATATTTTATAGTTAACTTTGCATAAGGTACTTGACAATACAATCATTTCCCATCTATAATAATGGAAGACTATTACAGAAAGTGAGGTAAACATATGAAATTTAAAACGAATTCCCATAATAACGCAAACTTCATATTAAATTCTTTATATGATATTACCTCATGGAATAGAAGAGATTAAAATTTGTATTTCTCCTTGTCCTGATCATTGTTCAGGGGGCAGGAATATACAATTACATTATTTTGACTATTATGCCGCGGTATTATCATATCGCGGTTTATTTTTTTCTCTTAGTAAGCCAGACTTACCTGCCGAAATTGTTTACTTTGGCTTACTAATCAGATAAATCCATGAGGGAATTCATTCTAAAGAACAGAACTGACAATTGATTACATCATGAGCATTCGAGAGAATGCGGGAATGGAGGAGTAATGAAAAAAATTTTTAAATTTATTACAAAATACTGGTTCGCTTATTTACTTGGTATACTTTTTACAGCAATTGCGGTAGCTCTGGATATGCTTTCCCCGCAGGTAACTAAGCGGATTATAGATAATGTTATCATAGGGGGAGAACAGGAGCTTTTATGGAGACTCCTGCTCCTGGTTGTAATGATAGGTGTCGGAAGATGTATCTTCCAATACCTGAAGGAATTAACCTATGATCTGGTAAGCTCAAGAATATCCTTAAATATCCGTAAGGATTTATTCAATCATATTCAGAGTCTGTCCTTAAACTTCTTTGACAGAAATAATACAGGTGAATTAATGTCACGAGTTAAGGATGATGTGGATCGGATCTGGGAGGGACTTGGCTTTGTCGGCATGCTGCTGATTGAGATAACCATTCATACATCACTGGTTTTATACTGTATGTACCAATTAAGTCCGACTCTGGCTTTAATACCTACCATTGTTATACCTATCATGGGAGCCCTAGCTGTTTTTATGGAAAAAAGGTTAGGTAAGGTATATGAATCCATCAGTGAGGAAAATGCTAAGCTTAATACCGTTGCACAAGAAAATCTAGCAGGAGTTCGGACTGTAAAAGCTTTTGCAAGAGAAAAGTATGAAATAAAGAAATTTTTATCACATAATAAAAGGTATTATGATTTAAATATGCAGCAATCCCGTGTCTTCATTAAGCTTTATCCGTATTTTCAATTTGTAACAAAGGTGCTTCCGCTTACTGTTATCATCGTTGGTGGCTATCTGGTAATCAATAAAAATATGACTCTTGGTACCCTGAGTGCATTTACAGAATATTCGATGAATATTGTATGGCCAATGGAAATGCTCGGCTGGCTTTCTAATTCCTTCGCATCCTTTGTAGCCTCTACCAAGAGGATCGGAAAAATATATGCAGAAAAGCCGATGATTCAGGAACCGGAACATCCAATTGTTATGGATCAGGTTGAGGGAAGTATCCGTTTTGATAAGGTTTCCCTTACTCTCGAGGATAAGAATATCCTCTCCGATATCAGCTTTGATTTGTCAGCAGGCCGAACAATTGGCATCATGGGTGCAACTGGTACTGGAAAGAGTTCCATCATAAATTTGCTCCAGCGTTTTTATGACGTAACAGAAGGAGAAATCAAACTGGACGGTGTAAATATTAAAGATCTAAACTTGAAACAGCTAAGAAAGAGTATTTCCCTAGTAATGCAGGACATATTTCTCTTCTCTGACACCATCAGCGAAAATGTAAAGATGGGTAATAAATACCTAGTTGGCGAAGAAGAGGTTATAGAATCTGCTACTAATGCTCAGGCAAGGGAATTTATAGAAAAAATGGATGATCAGTATGATACCATAATAGGGGAACGCGGTGTCGGCCTATCTGGTGGTCAGAAGCAGCGTATCAGTATTGCAAGAGCTCTGGCTAAGAAAACACCTATCTTGGTTCTTGATGATTCCACTTCAGCTCTCGATATGGAGACAGAACTTATGATTCAGAGAGCCCTGACTCAGATAGAGGCTACTAAAATCATCATTGCACACCGTATTTCTGCGGTTCGTAATGCGGACGAAATCATTATCCTTAAAGAAGGTAAGATTGTCGAACGGGGAACTCATGATACCCTCTTAAGAGAGAAGGGTTATTACTATAAAACTTATATGGCGCAGTATGGTGATTATCTTAATCATACAGAAACCATTAAAAATACACCTCAAAAAAAGGAGGTAGCAGCATGTCAGTAAATGGCATCAGAGAAGATGAATACTTAAATAAAGTAGGTAAAAAAGCTACCTTGAAGCGATTATTCGGGTATATGCTTGCATATAAGGCAAAGATAGCTTTCGTACTTTTTATTATGCTTTTAACGGTTACCATTTCAATTGTTAATCCGCTTATCATACAGCGAGCGATTAATGTAAATATTGCTAATAAGGATTTTAGAGGTCTTCTTGTACTGGGTTTATTCGCTTTGGTATTGAATATTTCCTTGGTCCTAATGGTTAAGCTTCGAATGTACCTGATGGCCAAGATCTCAAATAATATTCTGCTGACTATCCGACAGGAGCTTTATACCCATATTCAGAAGCTGAGCTTCAGCTTTTTTGACAGCAGACCTACCGGCAAGATATTAGCAAGAATCATCGGAGATGTAAATTCCTTAAAGGATGTTCTATCCGACAGTGTGACCACGTTGATACCTGACTTTATCACAATTTGTTCCGTAGTAACAATTATGCTCATCATTAACTGGCAGTTGGCACTGGCATCACTGATAACACTGCCGTTCATGATATTCGGTCTATGGTTTATCCAGACCCATTCTCATCTACGGTGGCAGGTTCACCGTAAGAAAAGCTCCAATCTGAATGCATTTATCCATGAGGATTTATCCGGTATGAGAATTATTCAGAGTTTTAACGCTGAGGATGAGACGGAAGGGACCTTTCAGATTCTTCTCAAAGAGCATAGGGATTCCTTTGTAAGCGCAGTCATTTTAAATGATGCTTTTGGTCCTGTAATTGATCTTTGTTGGGGCTTTGGAACCTTCTCTATGTATTTTGTTGCCATTAAGGTACTTGGGATTGGAGTCGGAGATGTCGGAACTCTGGTGGCATTTGCCATATACATCACGATGTTCTGGCAGCCGATTATGAATCTTAGCAACTTCTATAATAAGCTGATCACAAATATGACGGGAGCAGAACGTATTTTTGATATACTAGATACTCAGCCGGATTTAACTGATTCTTTCGATGTAACAGAGCTTCCTGAAATAAAGGGTGAAGTATGCTTTGATCATGTTTCCTTTGCTTACGATGAAGATACTCAGGTATTAAATGATGTAAGTTTTCGCATTAAGCCCGGCGAGACGATTGCACTGGTGGGCCCAACCGGTGCAGGAAAAACCACAATTGTTAACCTGATCAGCCGTTTTTATGATGTTCAGCAGGGAAATATCTATATTGACGGTCACAATATAAAAGATGTATCGATTGAGAGCTTAAGAAAACAAATGGGCATTATGACACAGGACAATTTTCTTTTCTCCGGTACGATTGCAGATAACATACGATATGGCAGGCTGAATTCTACCGATGAGGAAATCATCACTGCTGCCAAAGCAGTCAATGCCCATGACTTTATTATGAAATTGGAGAAGGGTTATGATACGGAAATTAAGGAACGCGGTGCAGGGTTATCCATCGGTCAGCGCCAGCTCCTGGCGTTTGCCAGAACCATGGTGTCTATGCCGAAGATATTAATTCTGGATGAAGCAACCTCTAGTATTGATACTCATACCGAAGTATTGGTTCAACAGGGTATTGAAGCATTGTTAAAGGGAAGAACCTCCTTCGTTATTGCCCACCGCTTATCCACGATCAGTAAGGCAGATCGTATCTTTGTAATTGATGATGGCAAGATACAAGAAGAAGGAAGCTCGGAAGAATTGCTCGCGAGAAAGGGTCAATATTATAATCTGTATATGGCACAATTTAAGAATTTGTAAATAAAAAAAACAGGGTTATCTATTGTGAAATACTGCCACCGGAATAGAAAATGAAAAATTATTATATACTACATTTTCTGCTCACTGGGGTTTGTATCATTTAGATAACCCTGATTATTTATATTCTATATGAAAATATTATTGATTTGATTTGTCTTCTGACTCAACTTTATCAATTTGATCTGTTATTACTGAATCATTATAACCGCTTTCTTCATTAACAACTTCTTTATTATCTTCATTGTCGACAACAGAATCATCACTTCCGATGATTACTTCATTACTACCTTCTATAAATTCATTGTGATCAACGATCGGATCAGCTTCTGCATGATATTCATCAATACCTTCTTCCATAGCAACTTGATTGACTTTTGCCTTATACATAAGCGTAATGATTGAATATCCTAATAAGATTTCTAACATTGTAATAAAGCCGGAACCGTTAAAGAAATTAAAAAATGGTTTAATAAAAAAATTATAAGCCTTTTCATTTTGACTTAATAAAATAAAATAAAGTGAAGTTGCAAACAAGGAGGGGATAATAAATATTATCAGTTTCGGAAGGTTAAGCTTCCATCTTCCCTCTTTCCTGCTCTCGTTAATGAAGCTTTCAAGACCAATAATTAATCCAACTAAGATAGGTAAAAGCATAGCAGCTAGATACATTACATGATTAATTTTATAGGTTGTAGTGAATTGAGTTTCAAATGCGTTCTGAGCTTTTCCTTGTACCCACAAAACAAGAACAATTAGTAACAAAAAAACAAAATACTTTAGCCATGATATAACTTTCATCTCTTCTCCGTTTCTGCCGTATTACGGCCCCCAATTTATAAACAAAGCTTTCCACTTTTGTTTATCAAATATAATAAATTTATTAGGAATCTTCCCCTTCTTCCTGTTCAGGATAAAATTTATGCAGTTGTTGATTCAATTTCTCTGCCATTTTTTCCTCCATATGGAAAGTAGTTAACATTATAATAGCATAAACTACTGCAATTAACAACAGCATAACCAGTAATTCAGGAAATAATCCGGGTGTAAACCATTCCCAGAATAAACCGCCAGATAAAACTATAATATTTATATATAGATAGTGGCATATAATTCGGATTTTCATCTGTTTTTTTGTTAACGTTCTTTTATAATATAATATAAAAGTACCCAAAGAACAAACCGCTGCTATCACTATGATTTCCCATAGAAGAGCAACATCTAATTTAACCTTTGGTACAAATATGGTAATGAATAGAGCGGCACTTATTAAGCTCCCTGTTACTACATTTGAGAAGGTCTTAATTATTCTTTTTAGAATTTCCATTTCAAGTACCTCCTATAAACCAAGCTTACTCTTTAATTCAGATACATACTGCCTTGAAATAACTATCTTTTCCCCATTAAAGAGTAAAGCTTCAAAACGTCCGGAATAGGCCGGGCTGATACTTTTTATTTTAGTTACATTGAGAATGATGGACTTGGATCCACGAAAAAATTTTGTATTTCTAAATTCTTCTTCTATCTCATATAATTTTAATTTTGTTTCATATACATTTTGCTTGCAATAAAGAAACACCTTGTTATCAACGCCTTCAAAATAATATATATTCGCAGGATCAATCATCGTAATATTACCGTCCTTACTACCGGCTATTTTTTTCAGTCCCATTCTAAGTTCAGATATCACTTTTAATATATTATCATTCATTTCCCTGCAACGTATAATAATCTGATCCTCTTCCTCGGGACCTGCCTCCTCGATTATTATCTTCATCAGAATCTCCCTATCTGCTCATTACATTTCGCCTTCTCTGTAGAACTGCGGATATGCCTATGAAGATTATACCACTAATTAACAAAAATGCCACTTTAAATGCACCAGAAACAATTTTATCGTGATATGTAATGGTCATACACATATATTCTTTGTAATCAGTGATCAATTTTTGAGGACAGTTATGAAAGGTTTTCGTCAATATATCTCTGGTGAAGATATCTCTTAAGAAGGAGGAGCCATGAACTAACGGAAAACATTTAATTACGGTCTGCACCTTCTCTGGAAGCATACCAATCGGCAGATAAATACAGGCCACAAAGCCAACTAGGGTTCCAATGATTGTACCGGCACCGGATAAAGCTCCTTGTGTATGGATAAAATTTAAAATCAAGAATACCATGCTCGCTGAAGTAAATACATTCAATACAATAAAAAACATTATTTTACCTAACTGTATCAGTGAAAGCAAATCAGCGCCGATTATAGCAAAATATACTTCACCCACAGCTACAGTTAGAGTACACATAATAATTCCCATAATAACTGCGGCAAAAACATAACCCATGACAAAGAATACTCTGTTAACGGGTGAAACATAGAAGCTGGAAAGCCTTTTTTTAATCTCATCCTCTACCATAATACCTACCATAGAATAAGTAATTGTAACGGAATTCACAACAACGATTCCGGCAAGTGTCCATAGCATGATAAGCTGATTTGCATTATTTTGATCCACCTGGGTATTCCGTGCTCCACCGTAATTCTTTAAAAGATTTACTACATTGTCCGCGTTATTTTTACCTAAAAATACTACCATAAGTCCGATAATGATAAGCATTGATAGCAATGAGAAGAAGATGTTCGATCTATCCCTTAAATATACTAAAATATTTCTTTTTATTAATCTTAAAAGTAACATAATAACCTCCATTCTGACGATAAATTTCGAATTAGGGCATCAGTACAAATTTGCCATGTAGAAAATTTTAACTATATTAATTCTCTCATTTCTTCTAAATCAGTCCCTGTTCTTTATAAGCTTCTGCCTGTAATATTAAGAAATACATCATCCATGGTTCCCTGAATTACCTCAAAGGATTTCAAATTCTCTTTCATTCGGTTAAGAAGCTCCAACCCATACATTGTATCAGGTATGTTTATCCTGATATGGTTACTCCTCTTTTCATAGGAAAGACGTGCCCCCTGAAGCTGTTTTTCCATTGCCTCCTCATCCACCGGAACAAGCTTTAACATATCATGAGCATAATTATTCTTAAGTTCCTGAGGAGTTCCGTCTGCAACCAGTTTTCCTGCTTCCATAATGGAAATATACTGCGCCTTTGCCGCCTCCTCCATATAATGTGTCGTCAAAAAAACTGTCATATTCTCTTCTTTTCTAAGTGTCTCAATACTAGCCCATACACTTTGACGTGTCTGGGGATCAAGGCCCGTGGTAGGCTCATCAAGAAATAGTATCTCGGGGCGGTTCATGAGCGCTTTGGCTATTTCACATCTTCTTTTCTGTCCTCCGGAAAGCTTGCGAAACTGTCTTCCCAGTAACTCGCCAATATCTAAAATTTCACATACATATTGCAAATTTTTCATAATAGATTTGCTGTCATTGTGATAAAGAGATGCTCTGATTATCAGATTTTCCTTTATCGTAAGATTGTCATCCAATGTATTATCCTGAAATACAACCCCAATTTTTCTCCTGATTTCACGGTCTTCCTTCCCTAGCAGATTACCGCTGACCGTTACTTCTCCCGCAGTACTATTTAGCAAGGTACAAAGTATGTTTATCGTCGTGGATTTTCCGGCACCATTTACTCCAAGAAAACCATATAATTCACCCTTTTTAACACGAAAGCTGATGTCATCTACCGCTTTGACCTCTTTGAAATATTTCTTCAAATGATTAACCTTAATAATATCCTCCATGTTTCCTCTCCCCTCCTGGTTTGGTTGCATTTACTATTTATCTAAATATACGACTCATTTTTACTATCTTCAATAACAGCGTGTGTAAGTTGCAGATATCGGGGGTAACCTGCATAATTATTTTAGTAACTAACTTTCACATCCTTTTCCCTCTTAAAGGAATACCCATATTGTTTTTTAAAATAGAGAAATGGAGCTGTCACACTTAGATATATAAGAAATAATAGATCTGTACAATCTCCACACATAGGTCGGAAGACACATTCCTAGTTTTGTAAGTCATATTCGTACATAAATGTTCGTTTATGACTTACAAAATCAGGAACATGTCTTCCAAACAGTACATTAAGGAGATTGTACAGAATCCATTATTTCTCTAAAGGTTTTTATGCGACAGCCTCAAGAATTTATTATTAAAACCTTCTCTTCGGAATTGTTATTATAAAGCTGGTTCCGACCTTAAATTGAGATCTTACCTTGATTTTTCCGGTATGCGCTAATATGATCAGTTTCGCAAGAGACAAACCCAAACCATGTCCTTCAATATTCTCATTTCTAACATGATCCGAACGGTAAAAGCGATTAAAGATATGGTCAATATCCTTTTTTGTCATACCAATGCCGGTGTCCTGTACAGTGATTACACAATCTTCATTTACCTTCTGACAGGAAATCGTAATCTGATCTCCGTCATGCGTGTATTTAACTGCATTTTCTATAAATATACGGATTGCCTGCTTTAAAGATTGCTTGTCCCCATATACTATGACATCCTCCAATGCTGGACTGTTGATTACGCGGTTTACCGCTACCAGCCTCGTCTCTTTTACCATGTCCTCAACAACTAGACGCATATTAAACCGCTTTTTATTTAATTTCAGTGTTTTCTTATCGTGCCTTGATAAGAATAAGAGTTTTTCCACCAAATCTTGCATGGATTTCGCTTCATTCTGAATTGCCTCGATGGATTCATGAAGTACCTCCTCATTGTTTGACCCCCAGCGATTCAGCATGTTTATATAACCTTGGATTACCGCTATCGGTGTACGCAGTTCATGGGATGCATCAGAAACAAATTGCTTTTGGCTCTCATAAGAGGTCTCGATACGGTTTAACATCGCATTAATAACACCGGCAAGATCTTTCAGTTCATTTTTAGTACCTTCCATATTCAGACGCTCACTGTGTAAATTATTCACAGTTAATCGGTTCGCCGTAGCGGACATGATCCGTAAAGGCTCGAACAGCTTGGCATCACTTCTTTTTCCCTTACGTATAATTAATGCCACTATAAACAAATAAAGTATTACCAGCTTCCATAATAAAGACATGCCTCTAAGATAAGCTCCCGACAAGTCATATTGGAATTGTGCATGATACTCCTTGCCCTGAAACTTCAACTTCTTACTTTCATTAATAACAAGTATATTGCTTTTACTTTTCCGGTCAAAATGGATGCCATAGAAAAACTCATTGGTTGCCGGCGGGCGAAACAAAATATCGTCATAGATAACAGACTCCGATGATTTTTCTGCTATTTTCAAGGAAAGACCCTGAAGATAATAAGGATTAATCATGTCAACTGATCCTTTTTCTTCAAAAGCTTTAGCAATATTACGAGCCATATGATCATATTCTTCCTTTTCTGCGAACATATATAAAAGGAAAAATCCAAGCATAAAAAGAATTCCATGCGTTAAAAGTAATTTTAAATACGCCATCGAAATCCTTAATACCATCGACAGTCTGAAATTACTCAGCCATGCCTCTCTCCTTCTACGTATGGGAAGAATTATTCTTCTTAATATATTCCTTACAACTTCCAGTAGCTTTTTCTTCATAGCGGTATTGGCGCAATAAAATAAACGCCATCCTCCCTTATGTTATGGCAAATTATAGATCCTTAATGATATATCCCAAACCCCTGACGGTTGAAATCAGATGTATTCCGTATTTTTCATCAATTTTCTGCCTTAAATATCTAATATAGACATCCACAACATTGGTATCTCCAAAATACTCATAATCCCATACATTATTCAGTAACTGCTCTCTTGTTAATGCTACATTTTTATTACGGATTAGATACTCCAAAAGTTCATACTCTTTCTTTGTGAGGACTAATTCTTCCTTATTATAAGAAGCACTATGGCTTTTTATATTCAAAACCAGTTCCCCAATCTGTAAAATGTCTCCCTTTGTTTCCATTACCATCTGCTTATTACGGTTTAAAGCAACGCGAATTCTTGCTAATAATTCCTCAATTGCAAAGGGCTTAGTCATATAATCATCCGCTCCCGTATCAAGCCCCGCCACTTTATCCGTTACATCATCTTTCGCCGTAAGCATAATAATTGGTACCTGCGATTCCAGTCGAACCCTACGGCAAACTTCAATACCACTTAATCCAGGAAGCATGATATCCAGAACAATTAAATCCACATCATTTTTTAAGGCCTTCTCAAGACCTGTCCTTCCGTCTCCTGCCAGAACCACCTCATATCCCTCATGCTTTAATTCTAATTCTAAAAATCTAGCAATTTTAGTTTCATCTTCTACAATTAAAATCTTTGCCATGTAATTTACCCCCTCACCTGTTCTCCTAATTTCATCAAATCTTTAAAGCACTAATGCTATATAAATTCTCATAATCTTAGATATGTCGCATGCTATCTGGTATGGAATCAACCTAAATAATTAAAAAATGTTACTAGCATATCTGTCTACATTGTATCGGTTATATAATTTTTTTTCAATATTTCGAAATTAAATTTTCATTAGAAAATAAAACTTTCTGCATTAACACAATTGATAAGTTTAGAAAGGCTGGTATAAAATACATAAAACAACTATTAAGTAATTCATAAGGTATCTAATACTAATAAAATATAAAACAGCCAAGAATTAATTCATTTGAGTGTCTAAATTTAACAAATGGAACCCCCTTAGTTGGATCTAAATTTCAACCAAGGGGGTTCTCATATCTACAATTTCTTTTTATATTAAATAACTATAATACACTTTTCACTGCAGCCACTACATTCTCCGTAGTAAATCCGAACTTCTTGAAGAGAACATTTGCTGGAGCAGATGCACCAAAGCCCTTCATCGTTACTGTTGTTCCGTCAAGACCTACATACTTGCCCCAACCAAAATCGGTTGCAGCTTCTACAGCAACTCTTGCTCTAACACTCTTAGGTAAAATGCTTTCTTTATACTCAACTGACTGAGCCTCGAATAAATCTATGGATGGCATACTTACTACACTAACGTCAACGCCTTCTTTCGCAAGTTCAACCTGTGCGTTAATTCCAAGCTCTACTTCAGAACCGCTTGCCATAACAATAGCATCCGGAACATCCTTCTTTGAAGGTGATACGATATAACCTCCCTTTAAAGCATCCTTAGAAGAACCAGCAAGCTGGGGCAGGTTCTGACGGGTAAGTACTAAAGCTGTGGGTGTCTTCGTTGATGTAATTGCATAATACCAAGCTGCAATACACTCCGTTGCATCAGCCGGTCTGAATACAGTAAAATTCGGCATTGCACGAAGCATTGCAAGCTGCTCGATCGGCTCATGAGTCGGTCCATCTTCGCCTACACCGATACTATCATGGGTAAGAACAAAGGTTAACGGAAGTCCCATAAGGGCGGACAATCTTGCCATTGGCTTTACGTAATCACTGAATACGAAGAATGTGGATACATAAGCGCGAAGTCCTCCATGGAGTGCAAGACCGTTACCGATTGCAGCCATTGCAAGCTCTCTTACACCAAAGTGGAGATTACGACCCGCATAGTTATCCTTAGAGAAATCACCCATATCATTCATGTATGTCTTAGTGGAAGGTGCGAGATCAGCAGAACCGCCAATTACATTAGGAAGGTAATTTTTAATTTTGTTAATAACCATGCCTGAAAGATTTCTGGTTGCTTCTGGCTTTTCTGCAAATGTCCAGAAATCATCCTTATTAATTAAGTCTTTTCCTGCATTTTCATCATGGTATTGATCCCATAATGCTTTCATCTCAGGGAAAGCCTTGCTATAATCAGCAAAAAGCTTGTTCCAAGCTTCCTCTTCTCTAGCACCTGCTTCTGCTAATTCTTTATAATTAGCGTAAACTTCATCCGGAACATAGAAATCCTCTTCGTGTGACCAAACAAGCTTCTCTCTTAATGCCTTTATATTATCTACTCCAAGAGGCTCGCCATGTGCACTTGCTTTTCCTTCCTTCGGGCTGCCGAATCCAATCTTAGTCTTTACAGTAATCATGGAAGGCCTGGTAAGATCAGCCTTTGCAGCTTCAATTGCTGCTGCGATTTCCTCTAGGTTATTACCATCTTCTACAACAAGTGTCTGGAATCCAAATGCCTCAAACCGTTTCTTAACATCTTCGGTAAATGCAATATCTGTATCTCCTTCAATGGAAATCTTATTGCTATCATATAATACAATTAATTTACCTAATCCAAGCGTTCCTGCAAGGGACATAGATT
>JAEWMT010000037.1 GCA_023393095.1 Bacillota bacterium | reverse complement strand
TCATATTCCCGATGAAAGCCTGAATTTAAGAGGGCGGATTGACCGACTTGATCTCTATGAGGAAGAGGACAGGGTATATGTTCGCGTCATTGATTACAAATCAGGCAGCACCTTCTTTGATTTGGGTAAGATTTATTATGGACTCCAGCAGCAGCTATCAATTTATTTAAGTGCTGCCATGGATTATCTAAAACACAGATATCAGAATAAGGAGATTATTCCGGCGGGTATTTTCTATTATCACATTGATGACCCGATTGTTGCAAAGTCAGATCAATCAGAGGAAGAAATTTATAAGAGCCTTAGAATGAACGGGCTGGTGAATGAGGATAAGAAGATTATAGCTCTCATGGATCATAAATTAGCAGGTCCAGATGGCAATCTGGCACCTTCAGCTAAGTCGGATATCATTCCGGTAGAGACGAATAAGGAAGGTGAGTTAAATAAGCGATCAGAGGCTGTCAATGGAAAACAGATGAATTCCTTGATGGATTATGTGAATCAGAAGCTTTCTGAGGATAATAAAGAGATTTTAAATGGTGACACGCGGTTAAATCCATATCGGTCGGCAGAGAAAACTGCCTGCGATTATTGTGAATTCAAAACAGCCTGTGGTTTTGATGTGAGGCTTCCGGGACATGAGTTTCGAAATCTAGCGAAGAAATCAGAGGATGAGATGAAGGCGGAGATTTGGGGGAGTAATTCTTAACATAATGTAGGAAACTTCGCCGGGAGAGGGAAATGAATTTGATGGATAATATCAGATTTTTATGTAGAGAAAAACCGTAGGTTATGATATTGTCATGCTGGCTTCGATTTCTCGTCGGAATTCACTAATTGTTTTCTCATATGGTAAGGCAAAGTTGAAAAACGACAACTCCTCGCTAAAGCTCGTCAGACAGGTCGTTTTCCATCTTTTTACCATATGAGAAAACAATAAGTGAATTTACCGACTCCTGCATAGGCGCCATCATAACAATATCATAACCACCGGTTTATATCTTAGTTATGAACTGATATTATCCATCAAATGCCTAGTTCTATGGCGACGAAGTTTCAGCCAAGGTGTTGATATTATTAAATTTTTGCATAACTCTCGTTATGTATATTCAGGAGTCTTGGTAGTAAGCTATATCATAGTAAACTATATGAAACTATAGTAAGGTATAAGTAATATTAAGTAATATATTAGTAAGGAGTAGCATATGGCTTGGACAAAAGCACAACAGAAAGTAATTGATACCAGAAATAAGAATTTACTTGTATCGGCGGCAGCAGGTTCGGGAAAGACTGCTGTATTGGTTGAGCGAATTATTTCTATGATTTCTGAGGGAGAGCATCCTATGGATATCGATCATTTACTGGTGGTTACGTTTACGAATGCGGCTGCAGCCGAGATGCGTGGACGTATCGGCGAGGCGATTGATAAGAAGCTTTTTGAGCAGCCGGACAATTCTCATTTGCAGAAGCAGATCTCTTTACTGCAAAGTGCACAGATTACTACGATACACAGCTTTTGTCTCTATGTGATCCGAAATTATTTTCACCGGATTGATCTTGATCCCTCTTTTAAAATAGCTGAGGAGTCGGAGATTACCTTAATGAAATCAGATGTGATTTCAGAACTTCTGGAACGTTGGTATGAGGAGGGAAGAGAGGATTTTCATGCCTTTATTGAAAGTTATTCCTATTCTAAATCCGATGCTCCAATTGAAGAACTTATTATTCAGCTATATAATTTTTCCATGAGTGCACCCTGGCCGAAAAAGTGGATTGAAGATAAGAGAAGAATGTTTGACTTGAATTCGGTCGAAGAGATGGCACAGACAACGTGGATGAAAGAGATGTTGGATTATATCAAAGCGGTGATGGGTGATTTACTCTCTAAAAATGAGGATGCAATTGCCATCTGTAATGCATCTGATGGTCCTGCAGCTTATATTCCAGCGCTTACTTCTGACCGTAGTCTGTTACAGACATTGAAGAAGGCTAAATCCTACGAGGAATATGTAAATTGCTTTTCCGGTATTTCCTTTGAACGGTTGTCTAGTAAGAAGCAGGAGGGAGTTCAAGAATGGAAAAAGGACAAAGTTAAGGGGCTTCGTGAGGATGTAAAGAAGGGAATTAAGGATATTGCTGGTCAGTTCTTCTTTCAATCACCAGAGGAGATGTTAAAGGATTTACAGGATGTCGGTGGAATTATGCAGGTTCTTTTTGACCTTACGGTGGAATTCATGGAGGATTTTGCAAAGAAAAAGGAAGAGAAGAATCTGATTGACTTTAATGACTTAGAGCATTTTGCGCTGAGAATTCTGGTGGGTAGTGAGAAGACAAAAGAAACAGAGTATAATATTGAAATAGATAAAGAAACAGAGAGTAATAATGAAACAGAGAATAATAAAGAAATAGAGAATAATAATAGATCAGAGAGCACAATAGAAACAGAGAAGTTAGAAGAATCCGAGAATTCTGATGGTTTGGACGAGCAGGCTTATTATGATATGAGAGTGGTTCCAACCCCTGCGGCACGAGAACTCAGTGAATTATATGATGAAATTCTGATTGATGAATATCAGGACAGTAATATGGTTCAGGAGACTATTTTAAAAAGCATTTCACGAGAAGCTATGGGAAGTCCGAATCGTTTTATGGTGGGTGATGTGAAACAGAGCATTTATAAGTTCAGACTTGCCATGCCTGAAATTTTCATGCAAAAATATGAAACCTATTCCTGTGAAGACATGACAAAGAATGGACAGAAGAATCTTTATCAGAGAATTGATCTTGACCGAAATTTCAGAAGCCGGTTTATTGTGCTGGATTATGTGAATAAAATTTTTGAACAGATTATGCAAAAATCAATTGGCGGCATCATCTATGATGAAGCGGCTTCATTAAAATACGGAGGATTATTTGAAGAAACCATTCAAGAGGATATCAAATATCATAGTAATGAACGAAATGAGGACATATTAAAGGCATCAAATATTGGGCAGGATGTAGAAGGGCGAATTGCTTCTGAGATTGAGCTTCTTCTGGTTACGGAGGAAGCCGAAGAAACTGAGAAATCTAAAAATACAGAAGATGCAGGGAATGTAGAAAAAGTTATAGATAAAGCGGAAGATAAGGCTAAAGATAAAGATAAAACTAAGGATGAATTACCGGAGGACCCTGAGGAAGCAGTCTATACCAAAAAGGAAATTGAAGCAAGAATGATTGCACGTAAAATCAGGGAATTAACTGATCCGATGACTGGCATGTTAGTATTTGACAGGAAAACGAAAAGTCATCGTACTGCAACTTACCGGGATATTGTTATATTACTTCGAAGTATGTCGGGGTGGTCCGAAGTATTTGTGAATTCTCTTATGCAGGAAGGCATTTCAGCTTATGCTGATACCGGAACTGGGTATTTTCAGACAATTGAGATTATGACCATACTTAATATGTTACGGATTATTGATAATCCAAGGCAGGATATCCCGTTGACCGGGGTGTTGTATTCTCCGATTGTAGGCTTATCATCAACAGAGCTTGCCATGATAAGAGCCTGTGCCCGTAATTGTAGCATGTATACAGCGCTGTATTCCTATATGGATGAAGGAAAGGATGAGACATTAAAGGCGAAGGTTATTAAGTTTATGAACACCCTAGAAAGCTTTCGTACATTGATAAACCATAAACCGATTCATGAGCTGCTCCAGACTGTTCTTTATGAGACGGGTTACTATTACTATGTATGTGCAATGCCTGGCGGTGACCGCAGAAAAGCAAATATGGATATGCTGGTATCGCAGGCAGTCAGGTTTGAAAAAGGAAGCTATAGCGGATTGTTTCATTTCATTCGGTATATGGAAAAACTTCATAAATATGAGGTCGATTTTGGAGAAGCATCTACTTCAGGAGAACAGGACAACACAGTACGGATAATGAGTATACATAAAAGCAAAGGTTTGGAATTTCCCATTGTCTTTGTCGCGGGTATACATAAGCAATTTAATACACAGGATGTCAGAAGTAGTATTGTACTACATAATGAATTGGGAGTCGGACCGGAATATATCGACAGTAAATTAAGAACGAAGATACCTACCTTAATAAAAAAAGTAATTCAGAAAAAGGTACAGATAGAAAATATGGGTGAGGAGCTTCGTGTATTATATGTAGCTATGACAAGAGCGAAAGAGAAGCTGATCTTAACCGGGTATTTAAAATCTGAGGAGGAGATAAAGAAAAAGAGTTTATCCTTTTTTGAAATCCTATCAGCGAAGAGTTATCTGGACTGGGTATTACCAGCTACGGTAAATAAAATCGGATGGTACCCGCAGGTTACGAATAATGGACTAGAGTTTCATCGGGATGGTATGTCCATCACCGTAATATCCAAAAACGAGCTGTTGAAGCAGGAGATAACAAAGCAGATTTTCCTACATAAGGATGAGGAGGAATTACGTAAGATCAGTACCGGTACCGTTTATAATCAGGAATTGAAGGATGCAATAGAGAATAGATTAAATTTTAACTACCCTTATAATAAAGTGGAAGGTTTAAAGGTTAAAATGACGGTATCTGAATTAAAGAAGCTTGGACAGCATGTGGATGAAGAGCTAAGTGTTAATCTGTATCAGAATGCGGAAACCAAGATCAATGCTACAATACCTGATTTTATCCGCAATACGGAAACTGCGATCACAGGTACGGATCGGGGAACCTTGTATCATAAGGTGCTGGAACAGATTGACTTAAGAAGAATAAAAGATCAGGAGGATTTGTTGTCAGAGCTGAATCGTCTGATGGAAGAAAATCGTTTAAAGGATACGGATATTAAGATGCTTAAGCTGGATTATATCCAGATGTTTGTATCCAGTGACATTGCAGGACGTATGAGACAGGCTGAGCTCTACGGTAAGCTTTTTAAAGAGAAGCAGTTTGTCATGGGTATTAAAGCATCCGAGGTTGTTCCGGATTCGGACAGCGATGAACTTATCTTAATTCAGGGTATCATTGATGTATTTTTTGAGGAGGATGGCGAACTGGTTCTACTCGATTACAAGTCTGACCTAGTAACGAACGGGCAACAATTAGTCAATCGTTATAAAGTACAGTTGGAATATTATCGTAAAGCCCTAGAGCAGATAATGGGTAAAAAAGTAAAGGAAATGATCATTTATTCTTTGCCGTTGGGTAAAGAAATAAGAATAGATGACTAGAACCTGGGAACACTCTTTGATGTGAATATAGATCGAATAATTAATTATTATGATGATAACAGATATCAGAAGGGTGAAGTCTCATGGGTAAGAAAAAGGAGCAGCAAATTGATTTGAATAATATAAAACCGGAAGAAGCTATGAAGTATGAAATAGCCGAAGAACTAGGTTATCTTGATAAGGTGATGGCTACAGGGTGGAAGTCTCTAACCGCAAAGGAATCCGGCCGAATTGGTGGGATTATAACAAGGCGAAAAAGAGAAATAAAAAGGAAACAGGAAGGACAGCAGGATGAAATTGAAAAGCCGATCTGAACATTTCTTCATAAGGCTTTTGCAAAATAACCTGTGTATGGGGAGAGTATCGGAGTTCCTTAAATTATATATGCCTAAAATGATATGCCCTTGAGCTCGCATACTTTTTACGAGACTCTACGCACTACTTAAACTGTGATGTTTTAGCCTTATAATATAAAAACATTTGAAATACATTTCGATATATGAAATGCATTTCAAATGTTTTTTATGCTCTAAGATTAATATGCTTTAGCTTTAACTGATTAACGCCAAGGAATCCTTTGATTGCCACACAAATTCCGCCAAGCAGTATCGAGGTATCCTGAAGAACGGAAGGTACAATTTGAACATAACTGTTCATTTTGCTATTTAATGCAGCTTCGATCTGCTTCGTTATCTGTGGAAAGAAGATTGTAAAGGTACTATTGATAATAACAATATCAGGGTTGTATGCGTTTAAAATATTATTTACGCCAACCGACATATATTTAATAAAATCCTCCATGATTTTTAGTGCATCAGGATCTTTGGCATCATATGCATCTTTAAATTGATCAAAGCTTACACTCTCAAGTCCTTTAAGCTTAGAGAACTCCATCAGCAGGGTCCGTTCAGATACATATTGCTCCAAGCAACCCTGGTTACCACAGGGGCATTGTCTTCCGTTAATTTCAATAATGGTATGTCCGAACTCACCGGCTCTTCCGTTATAACCGGTATACAGCTTGTCATTAATGATAATACCTAGACCGATACCAGAATGAACACTTACATTTGCGATATTTTCATAGTCATATTGGAAGGTTTTTTCACCGATTACTGATAGATTGGCTTCGTTCTCAAGAATAACCGGAGCGTTAAAATGTTGTTCCAAGTCTTTGGCAAGATTAATACCGGTAAGATTATAATAAGGTGTAAAGGAAACCTCGTTATTAGCAATTACTCCGTGAATTCCGAGAGTAATTCCAACTAAGCCGTAGGGGGTTCCCTTAGGAAGCTTCATGGATTCAATAAATTGTATGAGTATATTAATGATATTGGAAGCATTTGTCGGAGTTTTTATCTGTTTGAGACTGCAGTCTTCCCCGATTAGATCGGATGCAAGGGCTGAGATGGTATCCACTCCGATATCTATACAGATTACATAACCTGCTTTCTTGTTGAGGCTGAGGAGTATTGGCTTTCTTCCCAGACTGGTATCATCGCTTCCGATTTCGATTACGAGTTTTTTGTTAATTAATTCCTGTACGATGGCGGATATAGTAGCTTTTGTCAAGCCTAGATGCTTTGCGATGGAAGCTCTGGATATGGATATATGATTGACAATGGTTTCTAAAACTAACTTCGTATTGATATCTCTGATTAATTCTTTACTGCCTGTTATCATTACGTTTACCTTTCATACAATTTAATAAATCAATATTACCATAATTTGAATTTTTTTAAAAGAGTATTCAACTCATTTTTAATCATTATCATGTTTAGATAAAATTTGAAATCCTTCCAAATCCATTCTTATTAATTACTTGTATTTTTATCATCTTATATTACTGTATTTTCAGTGTTTTTATCATGGTATTATATAGGTCGCCTAATTTCATTACTTCTTCATATTTCATTTCAAAATAAAAGGCACCTATTTTATATTTATTTTGCTCAATTTTATCTATTATTTGCATCTTCATTTGTTAATGGAATGATTTTATATGTAATAAATTATTTAATTAATTCAACTTAAAGTATAATTTTGATGCATCGTCAACGGAATATGCATCTTCTTCTAATACGAGGTAATTGTCAGAGTCCTTCATAATAGGCAATAATATCTTTCCGGTAACTTTATAACTTAATTTCTCACCCTCCTTCAACAGATCAAAACCAACTTCATCCTCTATCTTTGTATCCAGACAATCAGTAAAACCTTCATCAGATACACCTATTACAGATAATCCATTCGGACCTTCTGCTCCTAAGAAATTAGGTTCAATTAAGCATTTAAATATATTCCCGTCTCCGGAGCCTCGCTTTAATTTAGCATTTTTCACTTCCCAGGTTACAGTCAACATTTTAAAAGCGATAGCTACATCTTTTGGTTTGATAAAATTTAAACTTTCTATTCCAACGAAAGAATTATCAAACGATATATCCTCTACTTTATTAACTGTAAATGAGAATGTACCACTTATCGTATCTCCTAAAAAATTATAGGATGTTGTATAAGTACAGGTATCTCCTAATGCAACCGGACGATCAATTGGTGCTAATGAGCTAGAGTTATTTGAAGCATTAGAGTCATCTGAGTCGTCAATTACATACGCATGATCTATTGTAGTTTCATAAAAATCTAACATTGCATTAGCTGCATCCTTACCATATTTGCCAATTAAATATTTTTCAATATCTAAATATTGACGATCTGATAATTCATTCAGAGGGATCACTGTCAGCTCAACCTTAGTAGTATTTTCAGAAAAAGCGTAAACAGTACTACCTTTCTTCTTAAGATTAATACCTATAGTCCCCTTAGCAATAGCTAAAGATTCTCCATCACTAATTACTAAGCTACATTTTATTAGAATAGAATTCATTTTCACTTTAGTATCGTATACTTTACTATATTTAGGTGAAAAAATCTTTACACTTTCACCTTGATCTGTAAGTGTATTATCCATGTTTAAATCTGAGCCGGGGTATTTGTACTTATTAAGATAACTTACTTTTTGTGTCTCTATTGATTTAATATAAGCTTTCCCAATAGCTTTTTCCCTCGAAGTCAAAGCTGCAGCGTAGGCGGTGTTACTCATAAACATTGATAGTACTAATTCTATCGTAATTAATAGTGACCAAAATTTCTTCATTTGTTTCCCCTCCATATGATATATCAGTAGTTTGCAAATATTGCTAAAACTTGTCAAATAAATCATACTTATAGGGTAATAGATTGTCAAGAGTATAGATACCATATTATACATTTATAAAGAATCCAGGTATCATTTCAACTGCAAAACTCAGGAAACATTTTAATATATATAATGTTACCATAATTTAATATTTTTAAAGAGTATTCAAGTTGTTTTTGACCAATACTCTTAATTAAATATAAAATATCCATTTTGAGTGTGATACCAGTATGAGAATGTAATTTATAAATAAGGTTTGGGATCATAAAGTTATGAAAATTAATATTTCATTTTCCTGTGTTATTCGAGTAAAACAACAGCCGCTTTATACTTGACATAACCCCCTTGAGTTGATATATTTTAAGATATAGTTTATTCAACGAATAAATGTAGGAAGTGCAGTTTTATCATTGATAAATATAATAAGTCAAATTTGAATTTAGTTAGGTTTGAAGGGAGAGAATTATCCTTTCAAAAAGAGAAGGGAGAATCATATTATGTTATACATTGGTGTGGATTTGGGGACCTCTTCCGTTAAGCTTTTACTCATGGACGAAGAGGGAGATATTAAGAGCATTGTAACCAGAGAATATCCGTTATATTTTCCAAAGCCGGGCTGGTCTGAGCAAAATCCGGAAGACTGGTATACAGCCTTGGTTGATGGCGTAAAAGAATTAACAAAGGATGTTGATAAATCAGAAATTGAAGGTATCAGCTTCAGCGGACAGATGCACGGTATGGTTATACTTGATGAAAATGATAAGGTAATACGTCCGGCAATCCTCTGGAATGATGGACGTACCCAGGCAGAATGTGATTATTTAAATAATGAAATCGGCAGAGAGAAGATCTCAAGCTATACTGCTAATATGGCTTTGACCGGCTTTACGGCACCAAAGTTATTATGGGTAAGAAAACATGAACCGGAGAACTTTGCTAAGATTAAGAAGATTATGCTTCCAAAGGATTACATCGCTTATAGATTGTCCGGCGTACATTGTACAGATGTTTCCGATGCCTCCGGTATGCTATTATTCGATGTTAAGAATAAGTGCTGGTCTAAGGAAATGCTTGATATCTGCGGTTTAAAGGAAGAGCAGATGGCAAAAATCCATGAATCCTATCAGGTAGTTGGAAATATGACGAAGGAAGCAGCGGATGCCCTTGGCTTATCGACGAATGTAAAAGTGATTGCAGGTGGTGGCGATCAGGCAGTTGCAGCAGTTGGAACTGGTACGGTTGGAGAAGGTAAATGTAATGTTTCCCTTGGCACCTCTGGCGTTGTATTCATTTCCACGAAAGAATTTGCTGTAGATGAAAATAATGCCCTTCATGCATTTGCACATGCGGATGGTAAATATCATTTCATGGGAGTTATGCTAAGTGCAGCAGCTTCTAACAAATGGTGGATGGACGAGATTATCGGTACCAAGGAATATGGTAAGGAGCAGCAGGCAATTAAGAAGCTTGGAGAAAATAATGTATACTTCCTTCCATATCTAATGGGTGAGAGAACACCTCATAACAATCCGAATGCAAGAGGAACCTTTATCGGAATGACAATGGACACAACGCGTGTCGACATGACCCAGGCAGTTCTTGAGGGTGTAGCCTTTGCACTTCGTGATTCCTTTGAGATCACAAAATCCCTCGGAGTAAATATTGAGAGAATCAGAATTAACGGTGGCGGAGCAAAGAGTCCTCTGTGGTGTAAGATCATTGCGGATGTACTCAATGTTAAGGTGGATAAGATTAATTCAGAAGAAGGACCTGCCTTTGGTGCAGCAATCCTCGCAGCGGTTGGCTGCGGTAAATATGCATCCGTGGAAGAAGCTACAAGCAAACTGATAAAGGTAATTGAAACAACCGAACAAAATCCCGAAGAGGTCGAACTCTATCATAAGAAATATGAAGTATTTAAGCAGCTATATCCGACATTGAAGGATATGTATGATAAGATGGTGTAAGCCGGTAGTATAAAAAATAATATTAATAAAATAAGATAAGCTGGTATAATTAAGATATCCGAAAAGGAATATCGTATTTATGCCAGCTTATTTTAACAATATTAACTATTTTTTCTGATATAGATTTGCAATGCCTTTATTAATAAAATCAAAACACAAGCTCCAAGCAGATAAAGAGCTACCTGTAGCGCTGTTAAAATAGTGGCAAAAAATGATAAGTAAGAAAACATAAAATTACTCCTTTCGTTTCTATCTGTAATATTTAAAATGTTTCTTATCTCTTATAATTTAAATTATATAGAAGCTGATAGAAAAAATCCACCATATAATTACTATTTATACTAAACATAGTAAAATTGTTTAAATATATTAAAATACCATGCAGGACATGGAATTTTAAATGGTAATTAATTGATAACATCGTTTATATATGGTACAATAACTCGATGAAATTGAATTAATTTAAATAATATTTTGCTAAATAGGGGAGAGATTTATGGAGAATAGACCTATATTAGATAGAAATATAAATAGCCAGACGTTTCGAAGCTTTTACTATCTGAAAGATGAATTAGTTAGGCAATTAAATGCTGGAAGAATAAAAAAACATTACAGGGCAATAACAAATATGAACGACAGGATTTGAGTGTTTTGGAATAACAGAAAATACAGA
Source organism: Bacillota bacterium (assembly GCA_023393095.1). Lineage (GTDB taxonomy): Bacteria > Bacillota > Clostridia > Lachnospirales > Lachnospiraceae > Mobilitalea. The sequence goes on along the minus strand of JAEWMT010000037.1, from coordinate 22,309 downwards.
AAGGATTTACGGACATGCAGCCATATACCGGATTTGCTTCTGTCTATGATCTGTTCATGGACAATGTACCATATGATGAATGGGCGGATTATGTAAAACAATTACTTCATAAATTCAATATTGATCAGGGAATATTACTGGAGCTTGGCTGCGGAACTGGAAGTATGACAAGAAGGCTGGCAGCGAAAGGCTTCGAGATGATCGGAATTGACAACTCCGAAGAAATGCTTCAGATAGCCAAGGAGAAAAGTAATTCCGAAACGGAGGGTATTCTGTATCTATGTCAGGATATGAGAGAGTTTGAACTCTATGGTACAGTTTCGGCAGTCATCAGCGTATGCGACAGCATGAATTATATTCTTTCAGAAGAGGATTTGCTACAGGTGTTTTGCCTAGTGAATAATTATCTGGATTCTAGGGGAATATTTATATTTGACCTCGATACGGAATATACCTATCAGGAAATTCTTGCAGATAATACGATTGCCGAAAATCGCGAGGAAGGAAGCTTCATTTGGGAAAACACATATTATGAGGAAGAGATGATTAATGAAATTAATCTCACCCTGTTCATTCCGGAAGCGGAGAACTTAAATTTACATCGAAAATTCGAGGAAACCCATTACCGCCGGGCATATCGCATTGATACAGTAAAGCGTCTGTTAGAAGAAGCAGGAATGGAATGGATTGCAGTATACGACGCCTTAACGGAGAATGCTCCTAACAAAGAAAGTGAGAGAGTTTATATCATTGCCAGGGAGAAGAGGCAGGCTGAAAAACTTTATATATAAAACGATATTACGGGTTAGTTCACCTGGATATCCTGAAGCCCAAATTCGCAGTTTATCGTCAGAATGGAGATTATTATGTCAGATTATATCATACGTGCAACGGCAGCGGATAACCAAATCCGTGCATTTGCAGCTACAACAAGAGAATTGGTGGAACATGCAAGAAGCGTCCATGGGACAAGTCCGGTAGCAACAGCAGCACTCGGAAGGCTTTTGACTGCTGGGACGATGATGGGAAGTATGATGAAGGGTGATAAGGATATTCTTACCCTGCAGATCAAAGGAAGCGGTCCCATCGGTGGAATTGTCGTGACAGCAGATTCTCACCAAACTGTAAAAGGTTATGTATATAACCCAGAGGTTATTCTTCCTGCAAATGATAAAGGAAAATTGGATGTAGGTGGTGCCTTAGGAGCCGGAATGCTCAGTGTAATAAAGGATCTGGGCTTAAAGGAACCTTATGTAGGACAGACCCATCTTGTTTCAGGAGAGATTGCAGAGGATCTGACCTATTATTTTGCTACCAGTGAACAGGTTCCATCGGTAGTGGCTCTCGGTGTACTCATGAATAAGGATAATACGGTAAGAAGAGCAGGAGGGTTTATCATTCAGCTGATGCCCTTTGCTGAAGATCAGATTGTTGATAAGCTGGAAGAGAAGATCAATAAAATAACCAGCATTACTTCCCTTCTTGATCAGGATATGACCCCGGAAATGATTCTTGAGGATATATTACATGAATTTGGGCTTGATATTACGGATAAACTTCCAACCGCTTTTGAATGCAACTGCACGAAGGAAAAGGTTGAGAAAGCGATTGTTTCGATCGGACGTAAAGAAATTAGTGAAATGATTGAGGAAAATGAACCAATTGAAGTAAATTGCCATTTCTGCAATCAACACTATAATTTTACAGTTGAGGATTTAAAAGATATATTAAAAAGAAGCAGATAGTAACGGATATTACAAAAAGAAGATAAAGAACTACATGGTAGCAGTTCAAAAGATATTATAAGATATACTAAACTTGCAATATATAATTATGCAGGTTTTTTGTTCAAATTTTATGAGTGGGATGATCATAATATCTCTGATAAGATAGGCTTTTATTTGTGCTAAATCAATCAAATTTAATAATATGAATTTAATTGCATTTCAGAAACAAATTATTTCTATCTGGTATTTATTAATTGGTAATTGCGAAACGATATAGTCTCTGTAATTTTATACACAGCAGATACATATTTATCTGCTCTAACGCTTCCTTCGGGACAAGTGTTTTAATAATTTACATCTGCTCCTAAATAGTATTTGATGTGTATGCAATATCTACAATTTATGAATTTCGCAATTATTTAATATTTTTAATATGAAAAGGAGAAGGGTTATATGAATTTTGGTTATTTTGATGAGAGGAACAAGGAATATGTAATTACAAGACCTGATACCCCGGCACCCTGGGTAAATTATTTGGGTTCCCCGGAGTATGGTGCTATCATTTCTAACAATGTAGGTGGCTATAGCTTTGAAAAAAGCGGTGCAAGCGGAAGAATATCACGTTATATATTCAATCAGGAGGATAAGCCGGGTAGATATGTTTATCTTCGCGATGATGATGCGAATGATTACTGGTCAGCTTCCTGGCAGCCGGTTGGAAAGCCATTAGATGTATATCAGAGCCAGTGCCATCATGGTACTTCCTATACGAAGATTAAGGCTCAGTACACAGGAATTGAATCAGAAGTACTTTATTATGTACCTTTAAATAAAACTCATGAGGTGTGGAAGGTCAGTGTAAAAAATACAAGTGATAAGCCACGTAACCTCTCTGCTTTTGGCTATATTGAACTTACGAATGATGGTAATTATGAACAGGATCTGGTTAATTTACAATATACACTTTTCATTACCAGAACCTATTTCAAAGGGAATAAAATCCTACAAAAGATTAACGAGAATTTCTATAAGAATGAGGAAGGCTCCAATGGGAAAGAACGTTTCTTTGGCTTAGCAGGTGCAGAGGTAGAATCCTATAACGGCGATAAATCTCATTTCATTGGGAACTATAGAAATTATAGTAACCCGGTTGCTGTTGAGAAAGGTTCCTGTGACAATGCACTGAACTATAACTCCAACAGCTGCGGTGCATTACATACCAAATTTACACTTCAGCCAGGGGAAACCAAAGAATTCGCCTTCCTACTTGGACGTAAGGATGATAAGGAATCTAGTAAGATTATTGATTCTTATTCGGATCTTAATGTAGTTGACAAGGAACTGAATGAATTGAAGAGCTATTGGCATGGCAAGCTCGAGAATTTGCAGGTTAATACCCCAAGTGAGAATTTCAATGCCATGATTAATACCTGGAATTCTTTCCAATGCTTTATTACATTTACCTGGTCCAGAGCAGCGTCCTTCATATATGCAGGACTTCGTAACGGTTACGGATACCGTGATACGGTACAGGATATTCAGGGTATTATCCATCTTGATCCCGCTATGGCAAAGGAGAAGATTGAATTCATGTTATCTGCTCAGGTAGACAATGGCGGCGGTCTTCCATTAGTTAAGTTTAATCATAACGCTGGGCATGAGGATACTCCGGATGATGTTTCCTATGCACAGGCTACCGGTCATCCTGCATACCGTGCAGACGATGCTTTATGGCTGTTCCCTACCGTATACAAATATATGGCTGAAACAGGAGACAAGTCATTCTTAGATAAGGTAATTCCTTATGCGAATAAGGATCAGGGTGATGTATATGATCATTTAAAGAGAGCAATCAACTTCTCCATGGAGCGTCTGAGTGTTCATAAGATGCCTGCTGGTCTTCATGCGGACTGGAACGACTGCTTAAGACTTGGTAAGAAGGGTGAATCAACCTTCGTTGCAATGCAGCTATATTATGCAATGAGCGTAATCCGCAATATTGCAATTGACAGAAATGATACAGCATATATTGCTTACTTAGATAAGGTTCAGAAGGAATTAAAAGACGCAATCAATGATAACTGTTGGGAAGATGACCGCTTCGTACGTGGCTTCAAGGAGGATGGTCAGGTGATCGGCTCCAAGCATGATCCGGAAGCAAATATGTGGTTAAATCCTCAGTCCTGGGCTGTGATCAGCGGCCTTGCAACCAAGGATCAGGCAGATAAGGCTCTGGAAAGCGTTCATAGAGAGTTAAATACACCTTATGGTGTTAGATTAATGGCTCCTTCCTATGTGGATCATGCATTTGAAGGTGCACTGGCACTTTTATTCAACCCGTCCACTAAGGAAAACGGCGGTATCTTCTCACAACCTCAGGGATGGATCATCCTTGCAGAATCACTGATGGGACATGGTAATCGTGCATTTGAGTATTTCACCGAAGCAAGCCCTGCAACACAGAACGACAATGCAGAGGTTCGTGTACTTGAACCATATTGTCATGGACAGTTTGTAGAAGCAAGTGAAAGCCCATATCTTGGAAGAGCCCATGTTCATTGGTTGACCGGAACAGCTTCCACCGTTATGGTAGGTTGCGTGGAAGGTATTCTCGGTATGAGACCTGACTTAAACGGTCTTACCGTTGCACCGAGTATCCCAAGTGATTGGAAGGAATTTTCCATTGATAAGAACTTCCGCGGCAAGAAGCTGAGCATTAAGGTTCAGAACCCGAACGGCGCAGAAAGTGGTTATAAGGAGTTCTACTTAAATGGTGAGAAATTAGATAAGAATTATATTCCGGAATCTATGATGAAGGATGTTAACGAAGTAGTATTAGTGATGTAATATATAATTGAAGATTATTCGGAATGCCGTTTTGATGCAAGATGCAGCAGGCGGCATTCTTTAATGGAAGTGTGCATACCAGTGTCACGGGATAACTGGATCCAAAAAAGAAAGTACCCTTAATTTTTATGAACAAGCCGGATATAATCAAAAGGATAAGACAGCATTTATTCAGTGGATCTAATAGTATAGATTTAAGGAGAGAGTTCGATTTCCCTCCCTTGCTTCACAATCGTGAAAGATTGCAAATTAAATATAATATTATAACTTTACATTTTTGTGTTTTTGTTTAGAAATAATAGATAAAATAAAACCAATCAGAATTGAGAAACTGAAAACAATTCCCCATATTAACCAAGCATTATTTGTTCTCCCTCCCCTTGGGTCTATGCCATCAGTATTAAATATCATTGCAAGAGTAAATCCACCCATATATCCTATAACAGTGGCTACTGAAATTGTTCGATTTCCAAACATAGTAGCTATAACTAATATAACAATACTTAATATTGCCAATAGATTTGGCCAATCTTTCATGCCATGCATTTCAAAAAAAGTATATCTGCATAACCAATATGAGATACCAAGTAATCCAATCATACTAATTCCCCACAGGCTTTTGTTTTTAATATCTATTAGTTTCAATTTTATCTACCTCCTATTCTTTCAAAAATTTTTATTATACATTTATAAACAATTGCAAACTATATGAATGTTAATATTATACATTCTATAATTGCTTAAAATCAAGGTATTTGTCATTCACATCAAATTAAAAATGGCATAGAAATAGAAGGTCATTAATAAGTTGCTATGCTCTGTATGTATTTCTGGAAGCGAATATATTCTTCGTCTTCCTTGGCAATAACATAATGCCGATAATAGCATTACCATAACTGGAACTCTTTTACGATTTTAATCGTCTATTCTATGATAAATGTCAGCTTTCATAAGCTGCTCTTGCTGAAGGGAGATCTGAATGAAGAAACATTACAAATTATTGATATATTTAATGATTTTCTTATTAATACTGGGCGGTTGCGGGGCACCGGGCAGGAATAGATCAGATAATAATGACGCTAATCCTGTACCAACCGAGGATAAGGGAGCTTCAAAGGATACTTTCACCTTCAAGGCTGAAGTTATGGATTCAGAGAAGGGGCTTCTTGTTACCCCGGATCCGGATAGTAATGAATACAGATCATCGGATAAAATATCGGTTAATACATCGGATAGTACGATAAAAGATACCACAGGTAAGAAAATTACTTTTAGGGAGCTAAAACCGGGGGATTTAATTCAAATTACGTATGACGGAATCATAATGGAATCCTATCCAGCACAGATCAAAGTGTCTGATATAGTAGTAGTCGATCATAATTATCTGATTGACGGATATCTGGCGATCATTGATGATATCTATAAAGAGGATCCAGCATTGAATAGCGACATGGATCTACTTGCTCTGGATACCACCGGATGGACAAAGATATCAAAACCTGAGAAAGAAATTATAATAGAAGAATTAAAAAAGCGTTATGCTGTAGAAATAAAGGAAGGAACCTATGAGGAGTTAGTAAAGGAAGGACTAATTGATAAAAAGGAATTATATTTCCCTAAGGGTGTTCTTATAACCTTGTCGATTAATAATTATAATGAAAAGAAAATAATAATTACTTTTACAATAGAGAAGTGGAAAAGTGGTCTTGGGGCAATCGGCTGGAAGGACTCAAAAGCGAAATACAATGGTACAAAATGGGAGATAACCAGGAATAATCAATGGATTAGTTAATTTAAATCCGTTCCTATCTTACTTGTAAAATGAGCCCCGAATTCATTTATAACTACAGTTAATAAGTAGCATAAATGTGCTTAATATATGGGATTTCCGAGCTTTTTAGAGACCAAATTTTATTATAGAAAAGTATCTCTTTTTAGCGGTAATTTTGTGCATTTAGACAAAATTACCGTTTTATCTATGAAAACGACAAAATACTATTGCGGTTTTATTATGTTTCATTATAATATGTAAGAGTAACAAGGCTTCTTAATGTATTATATGAGAAAATATAGTAAAGGACAGGTGGCAGTTGCAATGGAAAAGTTAGACATGCTCTATGAAGGAAAAGCGAAAAAGGTTTATAAAACGGATGTGGAAGACGTATTAATCGTAGACTATAAAGATGACGCCACAGCATTTAACGGTTTAAAAAAGGGTACTATAGTGGGTAAAGGCGTTATTAATAATAGAATGTCTAACCATGTTTTTCGTCTGTTAGAGAAGGAAGGCGTGCCAACTCACTACATTGAGGAATTAAGTGATCGTGAAACAGCAGTGAAGAAGGTTGAAATCGTTCCGCTCGAGGTTATTGTAAGAAATGTTTCCGCAGGAAGCTTCGCTAAAAAGTTAGGCATGGAAGAAGGAATTAAGTTAATCGAGCCTACTCTTGAATTCTCCTATAAGGATGATGCTTTGGGCGATCCAATGATTAATGACTATTATGCAATTGCTATCGGAGTAGCTACAAGAGAAGAAATTGATCTAATTTCAAAATATGCATTTAAGGTAAATGAAGTATTAATAAAATATTTTGAAAGCATTGGAATTGAATTGATTGATTATAAAATTGAATTCGGTAGATATAAGGATCAGATTATTCTGGCTGATGAGATTTCTCCGGATACCTGCAGACTCTGGGATATCAATACTCATGAGAAATTGGATAAAGACCGCTTCCGTAGAGACCTCGGTAATGTAGAGGATGCATATCAGGAAGTATTTAAACGTTTAGGCATAAATTAATAGAAACAAATAAGCAAAGTTGCTTATTCGGAATAATTTAGGGGGCTGTTCGAAGAATTACTTTGGCAGCCTCTTACTGACTGAAAAAGCTGTTGCATCGTAATAGTAAATTACTTTGATGGAAAAGATACAGTTATCCATCAAGATTATTATATAAAGTAAACATTAATAGAGAATTGGTTGCCAATTTATTTAGTTTATATGAGAGGATGGATAAGTACTCATGAATATGGAAAATAGCAGCTATAACCCTGACGGCATACATGAAGAATGCGGAGTATTTGGAGTGTATGATCTTAATGGAAATGATGTCGTATCCACAATTTATTACGGTTTATTTGCACTTCAGCACAGAGGGCAGGAGAGCTGCGGTATCGCGGTAAGTGACACGCAGGGCCCCAAGAATGCAGTAAAGGCATGGAAGGGCATGGGACTGGTTAGTGAAGTATTTACTCCAGAGCATCTGGAAACCTTAAGAGGAAATATTGGTATCGGACATGTCCGTTACTCCACTGCGGGTGGGAGCAATATAAATAATACACAGCCATTAGTATTAAATTATGTGAAAGGTACTCTTGCTCTGGCACATAATGGTAATCTGGTGAATACACCGGAGCTTCGCAGAGAACTTGAGTATACAGGTGCGATTTTCCAGACAACTATTGATACTGAAGTAATTGCATATCATATTGCCAGAGAGAGACTGAATTCTGCTACAGCGGAAGAAGCGGTTGCTAGAGCCATGAAGAAGTTAAGTGGCGCATATTCCTTAGTGATCATGAGCCCAAGAAAATTAATCGGAGCAAGAGATCCATTTGGTTTTCATCCACTGGTAATAGGCAAGAGGGAGAATGCTTATATTCTGGCATCCGAAACCGCAGCTTTAAATGCAGCGGATGCAGAATTTATCCGTGATGTTTTACCAGGTGAGGTAGTTATGATCGATGAAAACGGAATTCATTCCGATACCTCACAATGCAGTCCTAAGATTTCAAAATGTATCTTTGAATATATTTATTTTTCCAGACCCGACAGCCGCTTTGATGGAGTCAGTGTGTATAACTCAAGAATTATGGCAGGAAGAATTCTGGCTCAGACCCATCCTGTAGAGGCGGATGTGGTAGTCGGTGTACCGGATTCCGGTAATGCTGCCGCCCTTGGTTATGCATTGGAATCAGGAATTGAGTTTGGTATGGCATTTGTCAAGAATAGTTACGTAGGAAGAACTTTCATTAAACCAAAGCAGTCCATGCGTGCATCCAGTGTCCGCATTAAGCTGAATGTCTTGCCGGAAGTGGTTCAGGGCAAAAGAGTGGTTATGATAGATGATTCCATTGTCCGTGGAACTACCAGTGAGAAAATTGTTAAAATGCTTAAGAAAGCGGGAGCTACCGAGGTACATGTAAGAATCAGTTCACCGCCGTTCTTATATCCCTGTTATTTTGGAACTGATGTACCATCGGGAGATCAGCTAATTGCGCACAAGCATACTGTAGATCAGATCAGAGATATGATTGGTGCAGATTCCCTTGGATATTTGGCAGTTGACCGATTAAGCGATTTGATAGGTGGAGATACTGGATACTGTGACGCCTGCTTTTCCGGTAATTACCCGATTGAGCCGCCGAAGGAAGACATCCGTGGAGAATATGATATTTAACAAAAATTTGTAGTTTTATTATAGGATCACTTGAATATAAAGACAGGAAGGCTCTCTGAAGAAAATTAGTTATGTTTAATACTGGCTTTAAACTATATAAAGCAGCTTAGAATTTAGAAAATAGATTAAGAGCAAACATGAACTGATAATATGAGGGAAATGTGGAATATTATAGTTTAGGAGAGTAAGAGAGTCGTCTTTAAATAAAAACTGATAAATTTATCATTAATAGAAAGGGGTAGAAAGGATGAGTAACGATAAATACATGAGTCCTTTATCCGAGCGTTATGCCGGAAAGGAAATGCAGTATATCTTTTCACCGGATATGAAATTCAAGACCTGGAGAGGACTATGGATCGCTTTGGCTGAAGCTGAGAGAGAACTGGGTCTAAATATTACCGAGGAGCAGATTAATGAACTGAAAGCATATAAGGATGACATTAATTACGATGTAGCAAAAGAAAGAGAAGCGTTGGTTCGCCATGATGTTATGTCCCATGTATATGCTTACGGAGAGCAATGTCCAAAGGCGAAAGGAATCATTCATCTGGGTGCTACTTCCTGCTATGTCGGAGATAATACTGATATTATTATTATGACTGAGGCATTAAAACTGGTAAAGAAGAAGCTGGTTAATGTTATGGCTGAGCTGTCTAAGTTCGCTATGGAATACCGTAGTCTTCCTACACTAGCATTTACCCATTTTCAGCCGGCACAGCCGACTACGGTTGGTAAGAGAGCTGCGCTGTGGTTAATGGAATTAAAGCTGGATTATGATGATATCTGCTATATGATTGATAGTATGAAACTGCTTGGTTCCAAGGGTACAACAGGAACACAGGCAAGCTTCCTAGAATTATTCGATGGAGATCATGAAAAGATTAAGAAGCTGGATCAGATAATCGCAGATAAGATGGGCTTTTCCGGTTGCTTCCCGGTATCCGGTCAGACCTACTCTAGAAAAGTGGATTTAAGAGTGCAGAATGTTCTTTCAGGAATTGCTGCCAGTGCACATAAATTCTCGAATGATATCAGACTTCTTCAGCATCTAAAGGAGATTGAGGAACCATTTGAGAAAAACCAGATAGGTTCTTCGGCAATGGCATACAAGAGAAATCCAATGAGAAGTGAGCGTATCGCATCCCTTGCAAACTATGTTATGGTAGATGCTCTGAATCCGGCAATTACGACTGCTACCCAGTGGTTTGAAAGAACTCTCGATGACTCAGCCAATAAGAGAATTAGCGTTCCAGAAGCCTTCCTTGCAGTGGATGGTATTCTGGATCTATATATGAATGTTGTAGATGGTCTTGTTGTATATCCGAAGGTTATTGAGAGAAGATTAATGCAGGAGCTTCCTTTCATGGCAACAGAGAATATTATGATGGATGCAGTGAAAGCCGGCGGAGACAGACAGGAACTGCACGAGAAGATTCGTACCCTCTCCATGGAAGCAGGAAGAAATGTGAAGGAGAAGGGACTGGAGAATAATCTTCTTGAGCTCATTGCAGCTGACCCTGCTTTTAACATGACCTTGGAGGAATTAAAGAGCACAATGGATCCAGCAAAATATACCGGTCGCGCCAAGGAACAGACCGAGGAATTCATATTGGAAGTCATTCAGCCAATCTTAGATGAAAATAAAGAACTGCTTGGAATGAAAGCAGATATTAAGGTTTGATTTTATCCTTCCTAGTAAACTATTAAAAAATAAATGTTTATAAATAATACTTTAAATTATATAATACTATTAATTTAATAACCGAATTGATGTTAGGAAGTTGGGTGGAAATCCCACACTGTCCCGCAACTGTAATAGAGGAGCTATGATTTTATGTCACTGGGAAACTGGGAAGGCAATCATAGTGATGAAACTTAAGTCAGGAGACTATGCAATTTTGTAATTATCTTATCTTGCGAGAGACAAGTTGAGAAGTAATGTATAGTAGAAGTATTCTATATGTACTTAGGGGGCTGTCGCATTTCAGACATATATGATATAAAGTACTCCGCATAATCTCCAAACAGTGCATTAAGGAGATTATGTGGAGTACCTTATATCACTGAAGGTTATTTTTGCGACAGCCTCTTTTTATAATTTAGGAAAATGCGTCCTATGAAATAAAAAGCACTCTGTGCGGGATGCGCATCTCACAGAAATACAAGGGAGGTAACTATGGCAAAAGCAATTATGATACAGGGGACTACCTCGAATGCAGGTAAGAGTTTGATTACAGCTGGGTTATGCAGGATATTTGCTCAGGATGGATACCGTGTGGCTCCTTTCAAAGCGCAGAACATGGCGCTGAATTCCTATATTACAGAGGAAGGCTTGGAGATAGGACGTGCCCAGGTGGTACAGGCGGAAGCTGCATTTAAAAAGCCCGATGTCAGAATGAACCCGGTCCTTTTAAAGCCCACCAGTGAAAAAGGCTCCCAGGTTATAGTAAATGGCGAAGTAATCGGTAATCTGGATGCTACAAATTATTATAAATATAAAACAGAATTTATTCCAAAGATCAAAGAAGCTTTCGATTCCCTTGCTAAGGAAAATGATATTATTGTAATTGAAGGCGCCGGAAGTCCAGCAGAAATTAATCTTAAGAAAAATGATATCGTTAATATGGGTATGGCTAAAATGGCTAAGGCACCAGTCTTAATTGTTGGGGATATCGACAAGGGTGGAGTGTTTGCGGCACTTTACGGAACCTATATGCTGATGGATGGGGAAGAGAAGAGTTACATCAAGGGAAATATCGTAAATAAATTCCGTGGTGATGTAACCATATTGGAGCCGGGTCTTAGAATGTTAGAGGAACTGATTCCTGTTCCCTTCGTCGGGGTTGTACCGATGCTGAATATTCATATTGATGATGAAGACAGTTTATCCGATGTATTTGAAAGCAGAGATTCAGTATCCGATCTGGACATAGCGGTAATCAGACTTCCGAAAATTTCTAATTTTACTGATTTTAATGCATTTGAAATTGTAATTGGAAGCAGGGTACGCTATGTATCGAATGTAGGGGAATTTAAAAAACCAGATTTAGTTATTCTTCCGGGAACAAAAAATACGATAGAGGACTTAAAGTGGCTAAGGGAAAGCGGATTGGAAGCTGAGATTTTAAGATATGTCAATGACGGAAATCCCATCTTCGGAGTCTGCGGCGGATACCAGATGCTTAGTAGAACGCTAAGAGATCCTCATCAGGTTGAAGGCGGAGGAACCATACAGGGACTTTCCCTAATTGATGCTGATACCGTATTTGAAAAAGAGAAAACCAGAACTAGGGTTACCGGTGAATTTAAAAATGCGGAAGGAATCTTCTCAGGTTTAAACGGTAAAAAGTTCGAAGGTTATGAAATTCATATGGGTGTTACTGATACGAAAAACAGTCTAGCCACCCTGAGAAACCTAGATGGAGAAGAAAAAGCGGACGGCGTAGGTAATAACAATATTTATGGCAGCTATGTTCATGGTATCTTCGACAGTGAAGAAGTGCTGACTGAGATTGCACAAGCTCTGTATCAGAGAAAAGGAATGGAGTACAAACCGGATCATGAAACAGACTTGAAAACCTATAAAGACGGAGAGTATAATAAACTTGCTGATTGCCTAAGAGAAGCACTCGATATGGAAGCTATTTATTCAATACTAGATAAAGGAATATAATTTGCTGCTAAGGCAGGGGAATGGAGTTGTCTATGAAGGGATTAATTCATATTTACTGTGGTGAAGGCAAGGGAAAAACGACTGCCGCATTAGGTCTTATGATGCGGGCTAGCGCAAGTGGCTTTCAAATCATCTTCGCTCAGTTTATGAAAGCATGGGATACCGGAGAACTGGAGACGTTATATAAACTTGATGTTGTAACGGTATTACGTGGTGATTTTCCGGCCAAATTCTCTAATGATTATACAATGGAAGAAAGAACGGCTGTGATTCTGGAAAATAACAGACTGTTTCGGGAGGCAACGACTAAAGTTGAACCTATGGCTTCAACTCTACTGGTATTGGATGAAATTATAGGTTCAATGGACAAGGGGTTGATGGATAATAGCTTGGTTATCGATTTTTTAAAAAAGAAAGATATGAATATGGAAGTAGTTATGACAGGCCGCAATCCTTCGGACGAGTTAATTGAATTAGCGGATTATGTATCGGAAATAAAAAAGATAAAGCATCCCTATGAAAAAGGAATTAAAGCACGAAAAGGAATTGAATATTAATGGTAAAACAAAGCATGGGTGCTCTGCATTAAAATTTAGATGCTTGACATAACATCCATAACATGTTAATTTTAATTTGTGATAACATAAAATAATCGAAAAAACTGAGGTAAATGCCATCCGGCGAGCTTGATATTACAAAATCGGTAATATAGGCTGGACGTGGAAACGATGATAAAATCATAACTCAATAAGAAAATATAGCTGTTTTAAGCAACAGTTTATTTTCTTTGCTCAAATTATGGTTTTATTTCATTTTTCCACACAGGTACCCAATAAGATAGAGCTGTGGAGAAATCCACAGTTTTTTTGTTGGGTAGAAGTTGACAAAACTTTTATTATGTTATCACGGAAAGGAAGGTTTGATAAGCGGAATACATTGAACTGTAAAAATAAATTATGGAATTTATAATTAACAGAAATCTATTTTAAATCTGTTGCACGATATTAATATTATAGAGAGGCAGGAATTACAATGAACAAAAACATATTAAAATATTTAGAAAAACCAGAAGTATACGCGGAGAGTACTGCAAAATTCTGGGATGATGAGCATATCTCTAAGGGAATGCTTGAGGCACATTTAGCTTCCGATTATGACGCAGCTTCTAGGAAACACACCTTCATGGATCAGTCCGTAGACTGGATTGCTGGAATTGTACCTCCGGGAAAGTACCCCAATTTATTGGATCTGGGCTGTGGTCCGGGATTATATACACAAAGGTTTTACAAGAAAGGCTATCAGGTGACAGGCATGGATTATTCCAGAAGATCCTTAGAATATGCTGTAAAGACAGCCAAGGATTATCATTATGACATCTGCTATCATTATCAGAATTATTTGGAAATATCATATCAAGAACAATTCGACGTAATCACTTTAATCTACTGTGATTTCTGTGTTCTGTGTGATAAAGACAGAAGTATGTTGCTCTCCAAAATTCATCAAGCGTTGAGGCCGGGTGGAAGATTCATTGTCGATGTTAATACCCCAAATGTTTATCAAGGCAGAGAAGAGACAAAGACGTGGACATTCCAGGAAAGCGGTTTCTGGAATAGTAGTCCACACTTATGCCTGGATGCATTTTATAGGTATAAGAACAATACGATGTTGAATCAGGCGGTTATTGTAACAGAGGACTCTGTCCAAAGCTATTATCTTTGGGATCATACCTTTACCCTAGAGGAATTAAAAACGGATCTAACGGAGCATGGATTTGAAGAAATTGAGTTCTATGGTGATGTTGCAGGTACTGAATATACCCCGGGTGGTAATACAATATGCGCAGTAGCAAAAAAGAGCTTCGTCAATAATTAATAAGTTAGCTTGATAATTCGAAGAAGATAAGAATTTCCAATTGGTTTATTATTTTAATCAGTACTAAATGAAATAAAAGTTAAGGGCTGTACCGATATATTCTTGAAACCACCATAGTAATATATTCAGTAACAGCCCTTAATTGCTTATGATTCAACCTTGCAGCCGATGTGTTCAATTGTTCTTCGAATTTCTAACTCTTTCGCGGGTTCATTATAATCTACTTCAACAGTCCCCCGCTGTAAATCGACATTAACCTTCTGTACGCCCTCCATTTTCTCAAGCGAGTTTTTAAGCTGAGTTTTCATCGGTGTGTTAAAGAGACCATTTACAGTATAATTAATATTATTCAAACAAAGCACCAACCTTTCCTGTAATATTTTCATGTATTATAAAAATATCATTCATAGTTTATTTTTTACGATTTTCTAGATATTATCCTACTGAATAAATGACATGAAAGCTTTTGTTTTGTTATGAAAATTAGTATGAATAATCTCGCAAGGGACAAGCGAGCATAAAGCCTCGTATACTAGGTTTATGAAAAATAGCATAAGTAGCTATTCTTGAGATTGAATGCCAAAAAAGCATGGGCATTAGTATAAGTAATTTGTATGAATGAGTTGACAGAATAAAAAATCAGAAGTACGATACTTGCAAACATACAGGGATTTAGAGCAATGCATCTATTTTTGAGAATACATTTTACAATTTACTTTACAAATAATGAGCTGCCGCCCTATATCTCTATGTTCGGCAGAATGGAGGATTTATATGGACAAGATTCTTATCATAGAAGATAATAAGGATGTGAATTTGCTATTAGCGGAAGCGCTGATCAAAGAGGGCTATCAGGCAAAATCTGCATTCGACGGATTGTCAGGTTCAAAGGAGCTGAAATCCGGCAAATATGATCTGCTTCTTCTTGATATTATGTTACCTTACATAAGCGGGGATGAGATTTTAAGAGAACTTAGAATGTCAAGTGATATGCCGGTTATCATTCTTTCAGCAAAGGATATGACTTCAACAAAAATTGATTTGTTAAAGCTGGGAGCAGACGATTATATTACAAAACCCTTTGACTTAGGAGAGGTTGCGGCAAGGGTTGCATCACTTCTTCGAAGAGTCCGCAAGCAGGAAAGAACGGAAGACATAATATTCTATAAGGATCTGACTTTAGACATGAGTACCAAGCAGCTCACCGTAAATAATGTAGTACTGGAGCTCACAGCAAAGGAGTACCAGATCCTTGAACTGTTTCTTCAAAATCAGGGAAAGGTATTTTCAAAAGCAAATATCTATGAGACCGTATGGGGAGAAGAATATCTAGGAGATGATAATGCGGTAAAGACTCATATGAGTAATCTGAGAAATAAATTGAAGAAGGTTAACCCTACCCAGGAATATATAGAGACAGCCTGGGGACTTGGCTATCGGCTGGTGAAATAGCAGATGGTTTCAATATTATCATTTTCTTTACCTTTCGTACTATATTCTTAACTTTTTCTAAACCTTTGAGCAGTACATTAATATCATAAACAACAGAGCAGGACTTCATTTAGATGAAATAATCATAACAAGTAGAACTTATTAAATAGGCAAGGGAAGACCTAGCGGCATTTACTTAGTTTGCTCTGAGACAGGAGAATAATTATGAAAGAGTATGTACTGAAAACAAACAATATAACGAAAAGCTTCCGGCAGTTTACTGCATTGGATGATATATCAATTACAATGGAAGCTGGTAAGATTTATGGATTAATCGGACAAAACGGAGCAGGTAAGACAACGTTGATGAGATTGATCGCGGGACTTAGCTTTCCTACAAGCGGTAATTTAGAGCTATTTGGACATTCCGGGGAAAAAGAGCTGCAGGCTGAGCTCAAAAGAATTGGTTGTCTGATTGAATACCCAAGTCTGAATGGAAATATGACAGCGAAGGAGAACTTAAAGCTTCATAGAATTATCCGTGGAATTCCAAGTGAAACTTTGGAGGATAAGCTGCTTGAGTTAGTGGGTCTTAAAAATACTGGCAAAAAGAAAACCAAGGACTTCTCACTTGGAATGAAGCAGCGACTTGGTATTGCGATAGCACTTCTCGGTAGTCCCGAGCTCCTTATCCTAGATGAGCCGGTGAATGGTCTTGATCCGCTTGGTGTGGTAGAAATTCGTAGCCTGATTAAGAAAATGTGTGAAGAGCGCCATATGACAATACTGATCTCCAGTCATAATCTACCTGAGCTTTATCAAACAGCTACGGATTATATCATTATTGATCGAGGTAAGGTGAAAAAGACGCTTACTCTAGAGGAACTGGATGAATGCTGCCAGCATCATATTCGAATCTCCTGCAGTAAACCAGAGAAACTTACCCAAGTTCTTGAGGCAACACTTCAGACGACTAATTTTAAGGTAATGCAGGATAAAAGCGTAAAACTATATGACTATCTGGATGATATGGAATTTGTAATAAAAACTCTGTTTGAAAACGATATCTTTCCGACAAATTTTTCTGCACAGGGAGAGACGTTAGAGAATTATTTTATTTCAATCATAGGAGGTAGTCAAAATGCTTAATCTTGTTCGTGCCGAAATATATAAATTAAATAAATCAATAAGTTTAAAGATATGCTTTCTATTATCCTGTATTAGTGGTGCAGCATTAATTTATATCTCTCATTGCATTGCAATCGGGAGTATGAGTACCGATGTAAGTGGGAGTGCTTCAGGACTTACTGAAATAGTTATCATATCGATTCTAGGTTCACTGATGACGGGTATTTTAGTCTGTAGTGATTTTGAGACAAAAACGATACATGATTCCGTAACCTGCGGTAATGGAAGATGGTCGGTGGTTATCAGCAAAGCATTGATTTTCCTAATGATAATAGCATTATTATTAACACCCTATATGCTAGCCACAATCATAGGATTTTGTAGCGGCGTTCAATTTACAAAGCCCTTTGTAGCCTCTGTGTTTATTGGGATTTTATCGGATAGTGCAGGCGCTGAGGTTACAGCAGGCAATCTTGGTAAGATAATAGCCATTTCTTTGGTTACCATGCTTGTTCATGCTGCAAGAATAAGCATATGCATTCCGTTTGCTTTCAAAATAAGAAAATCAATTGCAGTGTTAACTTTTGGATTTGTGTTTGATGCATTAATCAGTCTGGTAATCAGTTTACTGGTGAAGGTCAAGATATTTGCTGACATCATTTCATTTACTCCATTTGAAAGTAAATTCTTATTGCTGACTGTGAATACTACTGCAGGTATCTTATGGAAGGCAGTGATAAGCAGTATCCTATTTATAGGATTAATGGCTGTTTTAGCTTATAAGATATTTAAAAGAGCTGATATAAAATAGCTATATGATGAAATAGAAGGGCAGGAAATTCAGTGATATATTTGGTTGGTATTCTATGTGTGTTATTAATTATTCTTATAGCTTATATTGCTTATTTTCAATTGCAGATACGAAATATCAGCAAGCAGCTGGATAAACGGTTGATAGAGAATACAAGGCAGCCAATCAGCCTAGAATTAATCAATTCGGATTTAAACCAATTAACAGCAAATATAAATAAATGTCTTAAGGCGGAGGAAACCCTCCGCCTAAACGGCATTCGTGAGGAAAAGAAGTTTAGAGAGCTGATTGCTGATATTTCCCATGATTTAAGGACTCCTCTAACCGCGATAAAAGGATATCAGCAGTTGTTGGATATGGAGGAGCTGTCAAAGGATCAGCAAAAGAAGCTTCGGATCGCCAGAAAACATGCAGAGGAATTGGAACAACTGATTGAGCGATTTTTCGAGTACTCCTATCTATTAAATGCGGAGCCTGAGCAGAACATGGTGCGCATAAATCTTACTAAGCTTGTTACGGAATGCCTGATAGCTTCCATAACCACCTTAGAAGATAAGCATTTGGCAATTCGTTTTGATGAAGATACACCGCCGATATTTATAACAGCAGACGAAGAAATGGTGACAAGAATTATACAGAATTTAATCCGTAACTGCATCCAGCACTCGTCAGGTGATATTACAGTTAGCCTTACATCAGGGGATTATGTCCATATATCCTTTAAAAACCCGGTAAAAGATTCACAGGAGATTGATGTAAATCGTCTATTTGACCGATTTTATACCGGAGACAAGGCTAGGAGCCGATCTACTGGGCTGGGTCTCGCTATAGTCAGACTGCTTGCAGAGCAGATGGGTGGTAGTGTCAATGCGGAATTAGAGGGCAATGTGCTAGAGATAAGGGTAACATTCAATAAATCAAACCATGCTGATTTATCTAGATGATTGTGATACTGAAATCTTTCAAGATACAATAAGAGATATGCATTAAATTTTTTTCAATGAATTTTATTGGCTTCATCGAGCAGAGTTTGTTGTAAAATATATAATAATTTTAAATGGGGGTATTCATATGAGAGATCCAGAAAAAACAATTGGCAATATTATTGACAAACAGAGCACAGTATACGTCAGTTCCATAGATGAGGAAGGTTTTCCAAACACGAAAGCAATGTATGCACCAAGAAAACGAGAGGGAATTAGGGAATTCTATTTTACCACGAATACTTCTTCCCTACGTGTAAAGCAATTCAGGGACAATCCTAAGGCATGTATTTATTTATGTGATAAACGTTTTTACAGGGGAGTAATGCTGAAGGGTATCATGGAAATTCTGGAGGACAGTGATAGTAAGGAAATGATATGGCAACCCGGGGATACAATGTATTATCCGCAGGGGGTTACGGATCCAGATTATTGTGTACTGAAATTTACTGCCAAAGAAGGGCGATATTATAGCAACTTTAAGTCAGAAACATTTTTTATTAAGTAATAATTTCAATACAATAAATTCAATTAGTTCTCAGTAAAAATACTAGATAAAAAACCTTATCCATAGTATACTATAATTCGATATTTTATATTTGGATTTAATTTATTCCACATTACATATATCGAAAACAGTGCGTGAGTAAAAACCCTAATCATATTAGATTGCTTTTGGGATGTGTCAGGAATAATGATAAATGTATTAACGGAAAATTTGAGGTATTGATATGAACGTTAATCTGGAGTATTACAGAATATTTTATTATGTAGCAAAGGCAGGAAGCTTTACCCTAGCGGGTGAGGAGCTTTGTATCTCCCAACCGGCAGTAAGTCAGGCAATCAAGTATCTCGAAACATGCCTCGGAAGTAAATTATTCGTACGAATACCCAAGGGTGTCAAGCTGACGCCAGAGGGTGAGGTACTGTTTCGTTATGTTCAGAGAGGCTATGAATATATCCTGATGGGTGAGCAGAAGTTTCGAAAAATGCTTGATCTGGAAAATGGAGAGATTAGAATCGGAGCAAGCGATATGACGCTTCAATTCTATCTGCTTCCCTATCTTGAGAAATTTCATGAAAAATTCCCAGGTATTAAAGTTACAGTAACGAATGCTCCAACTCCTGAAACTTTAGAATATCTTTATAATGGAAAAATTGATTTCGGGATAGTCAGTGAGCCCTTTGAAGCAAAGCCCGAGATTGAGATAATTAGGGTAAATGAAATTCAGGATACCTTTGTGGCAGGCTCAAGATTCAAGGCTCTGCAGGGACAAAAACTTACCTTACAATCCCTAGAGGAGCTTCCGATTATCTGCTTAGAGCATAATACAAGTACACGTAAATATATTGATAAATTTTTAGAACAAAACGGAGTTGTCTTAAAACCGGAATTTGAACTTGCAATGAGTGATATCATTGTAAAATTTGCAGTTCGTAATCTTGGAGTTGGATGTGTAGTAAAAAATTTTGCAAAAGAAGCAATTGAATCGGGAGAGTTATTTGAGCTTCAGTTTGGACAGGAGATTCCAACAAGGCATTTTTGTATCATCACTGGAAACTTAAATCCAATTTCCACAGCAGCAAAAGAATTACTGAATATGTTAAAACCAACGGAGGAAGGAAATGCCTGATATTAGGATTAAATAATTATAATAACAAAATAGATAATTACAATACATTATAGATAAGTTTCACTGTGTTGATTTAAGAGTTGCAGAGAAACCAGAAATTCTATATATTCAAAGCAAAGGATGATGAAAAGATGATAAAGATAGATATGAAAAAGCTAAATAATAGAGCATTACTTCCTACCAGGGGAAGTGAACAGGCTGCCGGATGGGATTTGTATTCGAACAATGAAGAGGCAATTGATGTTGAAGCACATGCGACAGTTATGATCGGAACTGGTTTATCAATGGCGATACCAGATGGTTATTTCGGAGCAGTATATGCTAGGAGTGGATTAGCAACGAAGCAAGGCTTAAGACCAGCGAATTGTGTAGGGGTAATTGATAGTGATTACCGAGGAGAGCTTATCGTATCGTTACATAATGATACAAATGAAATGAAGACAATAAATCCAAACGAAAGAATAGCCCAATTAGTGGTTATGCCATATCTCGCCGTAGAATTTGATGAGAAAGATAATCTTGATGAAACCCTTAGAGGTAATAATGGATTTGGCTCGACCGGAACAAAGTAGTAATAATTTGTAATATAGGAACAAGGTCTATATAGTGCTGTGAACAAGAGCACTATATAGACCTTTTACAATTTATTGAACCGTTTTAATTGTTCGGTATTTACAGGGAGATGATCAATTCCCTGAAATTCCCGAACTACAATAGATATTATATTTTTCTTGATTTCCGGTTTTACTTTTGTAATACACATTTGCCATGCACCGCCAATACTTTTACAATCATCCTCAATCAAAATGTCTGGTTTTAGAGCTTCTACAATATCTTTGTATTTTTCCTTATGTTCTCTCATTGCTAAGAAAGCACCTGTAAATCCGAAGGATTTTAATATAGCTGCGATATCATGCGCGTGCTTATTTGTTCTAGAAGTACAATAAATGATATTAGCTCCTTGTTCTTGCCATGCTTTTACTATATTTACAGAATCACCAATAGGAATATAAGAATTATGATTATATAAAGAAAACCATGATTTGGGTTTCAAAATTGTGCCCTCTGTAAATATCATTATGGTTAGTCCAGTATGATATTCTTTATTCATTAAGATCCGTTTCATATTAACAGCCTTTCAATTCGTAATATATAAGCATTTGACTAGCACTTCTATATAATATATTCTTCCAGTATATCATTTTCATATTAATCTACAACCTTTATTTATTAATATTTCTTTGAGCGTTGTATATTGTAAGTGGAAGGCGTTTCTAATATCAGAGTAAGTAAAAATGATTGTACATTAGTTTGTTTTATGCTATTATTTATGAAAAATTGTTTGAACTAAATTAAGTATAGTATTGTTTTTATATGGAACTGAATTGAAGTCCTACAGATGATATTGGAGGTATTAGATGGCTGGAGTAATTACACATATGGTAGTTGCAAGAGAGATTGAGAAGCTTTTGCCGAAAGCAACAATTAAGGATATGGGATTATTTTATTTAGGAAATCTTGCCCCGGATGCAGTGCATGCTAGAGAGGATTATATCAGAGCTTATAAGAAGCATTCGCATTTTCGTGACGATATTATTGATAAGGATTTTTCAAAGCAGGAGAATTTGAATTTATTTCATCAAAGAGTAATTGATTTTATTAACGAATACAGAGAACGGGAAGATGGTTTGCAGGATTTATACCGGGGATATGTTTCCCATATCTTAACTGATGAGC
>JAEWMT010000024.1 GCA_023393095.1 Bacillota bacterium | reverse complement strand
CTCTCATGTTTAAGTTTTTGATCCAGTCATGATAAATCTGGCCAAATATCCATAAGGATATTTGTGAAGTGTTTGCAAGCAAACACTTTGTTATCATCTACTGTTTTTGTGGTGTATCCATATGATTTGTCATAAATGACTTACATACCGATACGGTTCGTGATGTTTTAACATCAATGAAAATCTATTTTTGAGACTCATGTGTAGTCTCATGTTTTTAGAATTTTCAGGGTTGTTTCACTGTTCAATTATCAAGGTTCATTTACTTATTTACCGCTTGCTGTTCAAAGCAGCTTGTTTACTTTATCACACTCACTATATTATGTCAACCATTATTTTAATTTTTTTATTTTACTTCTTATTGGCCTTCATTTCTCAGCGGTGGAATACCATCTTACCACATTGTCTGTAGCTTGTCAATACAAATTGTATATATTTTTTATTCAATTTGTATCTACTATAAACAATTGTTTTATGCTATTAACTAATGACTAACATCTTTTAGATTTAATATCAATTGCATCTAATCCAGTAGCCCTCGCTAACAGCGGAATATCATCATACTACAGATACAAAGCTAAGTCAAGCATAAATTGTATTAATTTTATATACAATTTATTCCATTCTATTACTATATGGATTTATAAGATATAATTACTCGTAACACTATATGATAATTTACTTAATACGAACGAATCAAGGAATAATACACCGACATCAAATAAATCTATATTAGTTTACAGATCACTAATATGTGATATATGATATTACAGTTATTAACTCAAACTTCGCAGTAAAATGTATAAAGCAATGCTTGATAAAATCAGCATGTAACATCTATTAGAAACCATTAGTTCTGATATTTATATTATGGTGCCTATGTTAAGTTGGTCAATTCACTTATGGATTTGGAAGATGGTTTAGGGCTTAAAAAGAGCATGTTTGACGAGCGTAGTGAGGAGGTTGCACTTTTTCAGACCTGTCTTACCATATGAGAAAGCCATTAGTGAATTCCAACTTTACATCGAAGCCAGAATAAAAATATCAGAACTGATGGTTTCTTCATTGAACCAAACTGTTGATTTTATCAAGCATTATCAACAAAGTTCAACTGCGAAGTTTAAGTTATCAAAAGTAAATTGTAAAAATATGAGGCGAAATCATATAGATTCCACCTCAAATCATAATAGCTATTATTATATCTATTATCTTCTAATGAATAGTTATTTGCTTTTTATTAAACCTGTAAATTAACTGATACATCAGTCATCTCCAACTTCGTTTGGATGAATTGTTTTATATTTTAATCAAGTTTATTGTCTTAAATGGCATATAACCGTTATTTTAGATATTTATTTTTAAGAATACCATCTGATACCAAATACTATGAAAATAACAGTGTTCATCGAAAAAATAATGTATTATCTGAATGAATTTAGAAAATAAAGTATAATCGTTTAATTAATGTGTACCTCCACTGATATAATCTTTGGCAGCTGATTTATCTGTATCATACATTACATAATCTCCATCCTTAAAATTAAATATATTACCCTTAAAGTCAGTTTTATTATACTGATATCCTTCCAGCTTCCACATATTGCAATATCCATTCATTACATTCGAAGCATTGATATAACTCAAGCGTCTTTCTCCATCCTGAATTGTCTCAATCTCAAAGTTAACTATAATAGAGCCATTTTTCTTCCAGAAAGCCTCTTTATAGTCAATACCATTATGTGTCCTAGCATATTCGTATACGTCAAAATCCTTAGGCGCAATATGAACTTCACTTGGTAGATAATACTCTCCATACCACTTTTGCATTGATTTTGTTACCTTAGCCGGATCCACACCTGCGGGTACGCTTCCTGTTGGTGTATAGTTGGCACCGATATAGGTGTTCATATTGTTCTGGATCAGGATATTCATAAACCGAAGTAGATTAGTTTTAAGCCCTTTGATTTGATTTACACTCCTGCCAGTTATCGTGGCCTTTGTTTGTATTTCTGTATCCGGTACCGTTAAGTAAGGATCCCCTAGGCGATATGCCTTAACATTCTGCCAATCAAATAAGCTACCAGCTTTTACTAAATTTTGTTTCTTACCGTTAAACGTTTCTGAATAATAAAGGTCTACTTCCTGCCGGTTATTTCCCTTAGCATCTACATAGTAGAATTTCGGCTGTATCCATACGGAGTCATTTTCAGAATACATATTTCCTATCGTTGTCAAATTGAACCTGGTTACATATCCTGTTTTTATCACTCCAACATTTTTATAACCGGGATGACTTCCGTTCACCAAAGTAAGAGTATATTTTGGATTACGGCCAGTACTTTCCCCATTTTGATTTCTGGTACCTACGGAATAATTAAATCCAGACAGGTGCAAGGAATTTGGAAAACGAAATACATTTTCCCAGGTTGGGTAATCCGAAATATCATACAACTGCAGACCATAAACCCTGCCAGATACTTCCACATCAATCGTATCTACAGCAACATAATTTTCATAGTCATAATTGGCAAGATCTTCTGTCTGATCAATTCCATTATTAGCGGCAGCATTAATACTAATACTACGTGCATCGATAGTATAATCACCTTCATCCACCCATATCGGAAGATAAAACTCGGTTGTATCGCTTGTAATCGTAATCCAAGTGTCTTTCGGATAAAATGTCTTACCTATGTATATATCAAATGGGAACATTAACTGTCTAAATGCCGTATATTTCGCATAGCCTCTGGTTCTATATCCCAAGAAGTCTGAATGGGTACCATAGGTAGGAAAATATACGGAGAAGTTACGATCTAATACTAGAGATGCACAAGATTGGTTCGGAACAATTAATTGATTATACTTTCTTATATCGGTTATCAAAGGATCACATATGGTTGGTGTATGTATAATCACACTGTTAATTCCTTCAATTTCGTATTCTAATGCTGCTTCACTGGTACTTCCGATATGTGCTGCATTTTTATAATATAGGACACCATCACTGTCATATTCCCCATTCGTTTTTAATGCCTCGATTAGTAGATTCGATTGACATAGACAGCCACCTGGTCCCTGTGGGGCATTTTTATTGATGGATGTGCTAAACCCAAGATCAGGGGGAACGGATGCGTTCCTAATCCAAAAATCATCCATTACACATTTTCCGTTTATTACAAGAAAATCATTTCTACACTTGATTGGTTCAACCTCTTCTCCTCCTTCTTCTGGTTCTTGCAAATGCCCGCTCTCTCCGGAATATTGTCTATAACTAAAATTATCTATCTTAATATTGTTAGACGCTGATATTGTTGTGGTTCCTCCGGGTAAACAATAATTATTAACTACTGCCTTATCTAAGGTATAGATATCTAATTTTTCTACTGTGTAATAGCAATAATCTCGATCTACCATTTCATAATGAAATTCTTCCGGATCTTCTTTCGTGGCTTTCTTGTCAATAATTTTTATCTTATAGTATTTTGTTCCTGAATACTTTTTGAACTTATATCGCACCAAGGTCTGCTGATCTGTTCCTACCGTCGCAAATACGGTTTCTGTTGTAGGAATTGCGTCTTGTGCGGAGAATTTTCGGTTATCATAATAATCTGCATCAATGGAAGCGGTAACTATGGGATCATTAAAGTCCTTGCTGATTGTTGTACTATCATTTTCATCCACGTATTTGCTGAATTTCTTATACACAGCAACAATTTCGATTCCCCCATCCACTACCACAAATGATCGGTGTCTGATGGTATCAAGCTCTGCCTTATATGCTTCATAATCCACGTTAGGGTTTGTTGATACCGTTAAGGTATCTCTTGCCTTACGTAGCTTTCCGGTTGCGGTATCTTTCTCTTCATCGGTTAATCTTGACCAATGAACACGATATAGATAATATTCTTCTGTTACCCCATTCACTATCTTAGATTTTTTCATGGGAATGCTATAACCAGATGCATTCACTGTCTTTAAGGTAGGATAAGAATTACTTGCAAAATCTAAACCATTGCCATCCTCATAGGTATAGTTCGCATCCTCATGATATCTTAACCCCCATATTTCATCTGAATTTTTAATTGTTTTTATCGTTGTCTTATAATTATGGTTTGTTTCCATGTATTTAATTTGAACCGGCTGAGGAGGCGGATCAAATGGTACAGGAACATCAAATCGATCTCTAAAATCCAGAGGAGTAGCCCATGTTACACCGGATGGATACATAATACCATTCATTGTATATATATAAGAACTAATTTTAGTAGCAGATTTGTGAACCTTGAAAATCCCATTCAAATAAATACAATATCTACTCTTTTCCAGAGTTTCTGGTGTTACTTTTGCTTTTTCAACTGCTTTTGATACAACCTTAACAGGAATCGTAAACTTTGTTTGTGTGTATCCGGTATTTCCCATTGGAATATCAATTTTCCAGCTTGATTGCAAATTGATTGATCCATAAGGTTTTGCATAACGTGGGTTGCCTCCATGTAAATCAACGCATTCGTCTGCTCTTAAAGTAAATCCAACTGTTTCCCAATAGGGATATCCGGATCTTTTATCATCTTTTGTCGTCCATGTTACATTACCATCTGTATCATAATGTGGATTAGCCGGATCGTTTACATCTACAGCATATGCTTTCTGTGGATTTATGAAGATAAAAATCATAAAAAATATAATTAATGCAAATTTTTTTTTCATTTAATCACCTTTACTGATACAACCAGTCAGTTGTAACTGCATATCCATCTCCAGTATCTGTCATACTATTTCCAGTCAAGCCGACATCAAAAGTTGCTTCATACCAGACGTTTTTCTTTAGTCCATCTAGATAAACATCTGTTCCGTAAATCATTAATTTTTGATCTCCAGAGGAATAAGAATAAAACTTATTTGCTGATGTGATTTTAAACTTTACATAACAACGAACCATATATCCCATTCCAATGCAGTAAAACATAGTCGATGGTTCCACCGAAATTTGGGAGGATGTAATAATTATTTTGTTCCTTTTCACACGGTTTGCATAATCAGTTATAACCTTCTTATAATTTGAATTCATTGACTCATCACTAAAGATTGGATAAGTATTTCTTAGCCCCTTGATCCATTTATCATCTATTGTTTTATAATTGACATTCAAACGATAAGAAAGGTTTCTCTCTACTTTTTCACACCATTTATCTTGATACTTCTCTAAGATATCACTCAATTTATACTCTTGATCATAAACTGTTATTGACCTCTTTTTTAAATCTTTTGGGCTTGCATAATCAACTAAATTTTTAATAGTACGGCCCCATTTTATTGTTTGATATAAAAATTTTTCTTCATAAAAGCTATTCGGAAAGCTTGCTAAAATGTAATCATAGCTCTTATAATTTTTAGGAAGCTTTGTTGTGCGGATAACTTGTCCATCCGGACTAATTTTATAACGGCTGGATTTTGTCTTAACACGTTTAAGAATTCCAGCTACATCACTAATCTTTAATTTAGTTTTACCTTTAAAGGTTCGATCATGTGTATAAGCTCCATTACTACTACCTATCATAATACCCTTTTGAAATACTTTAATTACCTCATCTTGCTTTTCTTTACTCACCTTATTCAAATCAGAGATACGTTTCTTATCCTCGATATCATGATATAATTTTTCATTATAATCTGAACCATGCAGTAATTCATCTGCCCGGTTTGCCAATACGGCTGCATCTTCATTCATGATATTGGAATTATAATCTTTAAATTCACCTTCCGTAATCAATCCACCTGCTTTTGCTGCTGTTATATATGGATCTTCTTTCGTCTGATCAACACTTAATTTTGTTGTCTCAACTATATTTTTTATATAATCTCTTACTGATATATAGGATGATGCTTGTGAGCTTACTTTAGCTAAAACCGTAAAATTAAATATTAGTGCTGCAATCACAGTCAATAGTGCTATTTTTTTAAGATTATTCTTCATAATTTTATCCCCTTTTATAATATTATAAATAGTGTTATTTCTTTAACTGTACAAGCTTTGAAATATTGTATACACGGCAAATACTATTTAGGAGCGATAGTAAAGTATTAAAATACTTATGCCCAAAGGAAGTGTTGGAGCAAAGAAATATTAATCTACGGTTAATCTGCTGTGCATACCATTACAAAGATTATAAAGTTTCGACATTACCTAACATTTTAAGGTAATGTTATCCTTCTTTATACTTATTTTACCATGTGTGTAAATTTGTGTAAATACTTTTGGCTTATATAACTATAAGCATCTTTAATCCATTTGATAAAATGGACAGTTGTTTTTATAATCATTTTTGAAAGGGATTTATTAAGGATTGCACTCTGGACATGGCCATGCACCTTCCAAAGCGCAATCCTTTTTACTGTAATAAGGAAAACTCATATCAGTTACAAGACCGCAGTCATCCTTATGATAATATGTTTTTCCGTCCGTTCCCACTGCGATATAATAATAATTTGTTTTTCGGATCCTGGCACCGGCAAAGGAATATTGGTTAAAGGTATCTCTCGTATAACCTCCGTAAGGGTAACCTTGAAAAATTACCATCATTCCAACATCATCAATCGTACGGTACCAATCTTCCTGCTGTATGTAGGGAAGCGCAAAATTATAGCTGATACCGTAATGTTGCGCTATCCGGTTATGCCTATTAATATAATACTTCATATCATCAATGATACTGTTAACAATCGTATTTCTCCTCACCACATCAAACCTGGCCGGATCGACCAGAATATCTTTTTCCGGATAATTTGCTGCCATGTCCTGATATTTGCCTTCTCTTAACTCCTTGGTATTTTTATCATAAAGTTTGACATAATCCGATAAGGTGAAGCTATATACTAGGTCATTATCTTCGTAAGCATAAGGCCGTTTTTCTGTCCAATTTTGCTGGACTATTTTATCGCCATCAACCACGTTCAAATCGTTGTATCTTATGTAATAACCGTCTTCATCGATTATCAGAATTACCGGAA
This sequence comes from Bacillota bacterium, assembly GCA_023393095.1. Classification (GTDB taxonomy): domain Bacteria; phylum Bacillota; class Clostridia; order Lachnospirales; family Lachnospiraceae; genus Mobilitalea. The sequence goes on along the minus strand of JAEWMT010000024.1, from coordinate 21,587 downwards.
TATATGCTTTTAATTGTTCCTGAAGCTTCTTATCCGTCCGAATACCAAAACTGGAATATAGCGATTGATAAAAGTTATTTACGCAGCTCTCTTTATTTATAACTAACTGCCTGGAGCTATCTACTTCGACTAAACTCATAACTGCATCATCTACTGCATTGTCTAGCCCCTGTTTATATAAAATTTGTTTATTGGTTACCGCCTGTAGATTATCTGCCTTGACATCTGATTGAACCATAAAACAGCATACGATTATAATAAAGAATAATGCCAAATTAGTAATTTTCATCTCTTATCATACCCCCGTGTGTGACGTAGATTTGAATATCCGTCATTTCATGTGCATAGATCTTTTGCTGTAATCTGGCAGCATAAGTTTTATTACGATTAACTACTTTTACGGAAATATAGTCACCCTGTGAAAAATGATAGGTACCGGATCCCTCAAATAATTCCTTTAATATATCTTCTTGATATGTATTGTAATAGTTGGTACTCGTATCATCTTGAAAGCTTCCGGATGCTTCATCATAAAGAGGATTAATAACCTGGTGGACATGTTCCATTTTTATGGTATATAAATTATTGGTTGAATCAATTTTTCTTAAATATTCGTTGTACATATCAGCTGTTAGGTATCCGTTGTTTCGAATCGCATCTACAAATTTTGTAGTTTCTGCGGTTACGTAGCTTTGTGTAATGGCATCCTGTTTCTGGGCTAAGTAATTCATAGGCACCACAAAAAGAAGAAGCACAGCCAGAAGAATACCGACTACTTTTTCTAACGCATTCATATATCGCTCCAATCTTCCTAAATGCTTTTATAAATAACCTTCGTTATGGTTCCAGCTGCATCCCTTTGATAACTTCTTTTGTATGCAGTGTTTGGAATACAGGAAAAATCAAACTGCAGATAATCGTAGGTATCTGCATTCAGCTCTACCATATTGATTTCCATGTCTGTGGAGATATCCTTCATTAACATAGAGATTAAATCCTCGTACTCTATCACTGGTTCTTCCTGATCCTCTTGATTCTGATATTGTTCATATAAAACTGAATAGTTATTTAAATTTTCTTTTGCAGATAATAGCATAGCATTTAAACTGCTGTTATTCATGAAAAACACTACTATTGCCATGCAGCAAAATAACAACCCTGTTACGGTTTCAAGAAGCTTAAGAACATTTTCCATATGTCAATTCACTTCCCTTAACTTTGTGTAAAACGAATACCTACAATTGCATTATTCGCATCTCTAAGCACTTCTCCTTCAAACTGTGCATTCGGGTTGATATAAGTACTGCTTGTAATATCCTGTGCCGTTTTAACTGAGTTTGAAATAGAAGATCCCAAGGATGCTACATTGTTACTAATGGATAAACTATAAATATAATTAGTTGTAGATTTTTTAGTTGCTACAATCACACCAACTTCTTCATTCTTGAACTTATTTACTACATTGATCACTTCACTTCCAGATACTTCAAGGCCGTCATACATTACTTTGTCGCTTTCATTAAATTCCGCGTTCAGTTTGTTTATCTGCCCTGCACCATTGGAAGCAGTGTCTCTGGCCTCTCTTGCAATATAAAAGCCCAATCCGATTACAATAATAGTAATGATAACTCCCGCTGCTAAAATTAAACCTTTTAAACTATTGTCCATATATTTTTTATCCTCTTTTCTTTCTAATTATTTAATCGCCTGCATTTGGCTAAAACAACTATATAATTGTGTTAAACTCTCTACCACAAATGGAACAGTGATATAGAATATAATTACTGTAACGAGCGGTATGAAGGCTAAAAACGTGCTAAGAGCTGATTTATTATCAATATAGATATCATCCTCTTGCTTTCTTTTTTCCTGAAATATTTTCCGTTCAATTAAAACCTCATCAAATGCCTTTTCAAGCCTTATTTTATCGCACATCAGTAAATTATCTACTAATTTTGCAAATGGCTCAAATGGCTCCTTACTCTTTAATTCTTCCAAGGCCTTTATGTCACCGGCAGCATAATTATTTAGGCACTCCGTAATGGAAGCTCGAAAAATTACTGCAAAGCTTTCTATCCACTCTAAGACATCCTGTGCAGACATTCTTTCATTATGCATGAGCATGAGTATGATGGAATGAAACTGAATAACCTCATCCTCCATGCGCATCACCATAAGTCTTTTACGAAAAAGAAGCATCCAGTAAGGAACAAAATAAGCTACTAGGGATATGACTACAATGATGATCAGCTCATACCACTTGAAGTATTCTCCATTGTATTTGATTACTCTTGAAACAACCTCCTCTGCCGTCATTGTCATTAGAATTTTGTTTTTTATCATACCTTCTGCAAGTAAGTCTTTTTCAATCATTTTTTTTGTGACTGCTTTTCCCTTATATTGAACTGTATATTTTGTTATGGTAGCTTTGATTACTTCAAGCTCCTTTTCCGATGCTGCACTACTGAAAGAGACAAGATTATTTGTATTGTATAAATAATCTGACCGGTTATTATGATGGATGGTAAGGGATACCCCTAGGCAAAAGACAAAAGCCACAATACCTAAAATCACCCTTTGTAGGATATATAGCTTCCCTGTTATGGATTCTCCCATTCTTCTTAGCATTTCCTCAATGGCAAGCATTTTTCCATAATTATTATCATAATACCCATTTAGGAATCTTCGAATTAATTTCATATTGGCCAGCTTATTCAGGATGACATAATCCTTCTGATCGACATGATCTGTTTCCTTCGCATGATTCAAAAATGAATAAATGAGTAGGCTGCCGGCACAAATAATTATAGATAAGATAATTCCATAAGCCCCTTTATAATAATGTTCTAATTCAACCAGGTTCCCGATTGCCCAATGCTCAATTAGTTTAAGAAAGTACATAGGTAATACAGCTATAAAAACAAGTCCGGATAATTTGTGGTTAATCTTTTCTTTCTTCTGAATATCCGATAGGATGTCGACTTTCAAGTTAGATATATTTTTCAGGAATAATGACTGTCCTTCCACTGTCCGGTCACCAAACTTCATTGTTGTGATGCATAGGGATAACAGAAGCTTTAGATATTTATTTGGTACGGTATCATTAAACTTAATAACTGCTTCTTCCTGATTCTTATCCGTTAATACCTGATACATTTTTTCAACATGAATCAGAATCGGATTCTCCATTTTGGGAATTGTTTCATAAATAGCTTCTTCTACCATATGAGATTGATAAAAGTAATGTCTTAAATTCTCCAGTAATGGGATGTTTTGTTTTCTTAATTTGATTTCTGCCTGATTTACACTGTTATATGTAATGAAGCTATTGATGATATAGACTAGAGAGATCGTAACCAAAAGCATATAGAACGATATATCTGTAAAGGCTGCTGTTACTATTAATAGCCCAGAAATACCCCATATTTTAAACGCTGTTTTCATGGTGTCCTGAACCACTGCGACTTCATCACCAGGTTGTAACATTTCAAATCGCTTTCTTAATTTAACAATATAGAATTTGGTTAAAACCCATTGACTAAATAACTGATACGAAGCATAGAGATATCTTGCATTAGATTTCTTATTCTCAATAAAAATGGCATCCTTATTCTTTTCAGTAATAAATCTTCGATATTGATAAAGAATGAATGCAAATAACGGAACCATTAACAAGAGGGCATAAAGCAAGAGTTGAATCATCTGGCGGTTACTCATAGGCTCCCCCCTCAAACAAATTAGCATACTTTACCTTATCTGATTCCGAAAGGTACCGAAACATCTCTTTTTTCGCCTGGTTACTGAATTTGTTCTCCAATTCGTAGCCATAACCTTGATTTCTTATAATATCAACTGCTTTATAGGTATCTCCAAATTCCTGCTCTCTTTTAAGTGGTATAATCTCTGTAATTCTCTCTATATAGCGATGCCCCTGCATATTCATATTTAAATGAATATCAAACCGTATCTTTTTTACGACCTGCTCCTCAGCAAGCTTTTCATTATGAAATCCGCTTTCTTTTATCAGAGCATTTCTCATCCATTCAATCAGATCTTCTACTGTTTTTGCATGGTGGGTAAACATGGTGAATTTGGAAGCCACTTGCGACATCTGAATAATCCAGTTTGCTACCGGAAAGGTTGAAACCTCTCCCATGATATTTACTGCCCCATCCGTTTTTTTCTGCAGATCAAGCCCTTCTTGTCCAGAAACACTTGGTATCTCCTTAAACGTTAGGATGTTCCTATTGGGATACAATTTCCTTAGAGAGAGTTCAAATATTAATTCCTGTATTCTTAGATTAAAGGTTGAATTAATGAAACGTATTAGAACTTTTAACAGGGTTGTTTTACCGCAGCCTTGCTCTCCGGTGATCGCTGTTATTTGACAACCTTTTACCATACATTTCAGCGCATCGATAACCAGATTACTATTTTTATCTGTGATGATTTCTTCCAGCTCGGCATCTTTAATATTGTCATGTTTTCTTACGATAAATGCCCAACTGTCTGAAAAAGGCGGTCTTACTACAACAACACGGGATCCATCTTTCATATCATTTTCAATATGCCCTTTCTCTTCGGACAGCTGTCCGGGATTGTTGTATCGGTAAATATTCTTGCAAACTCGTTCCAACTCCATCTGACTACCAAAGCCTAAAAAGGATAATCTGATTGATTTTCCCTGGAAGAAGATCCAAACACTGTCATAGGAGAACAGATAAGTATCAATACCATTGATCAGATCTTCACCATAGTTGTAAAACTCCTGAGATATCCCGGAAACACCACCACTGACACCATCAATTTTCATATCTCGAATCTCATCTACAACACCATGGCCAAATATACTTGCATAAATCCTTTGCGTTAGGATATCCAGTTTATCCAAATAGGTATAATCCTTTCGCTGAACCTGATATACCTTCCAAATATCCGCTTCACTGATTTCATAATAAGGATTCTCATATTCATCATATTTAGGCTGATCCAGCTGGTTTTGGAGTATCAGTTCTTCTAATGCCTTCAGTCTATACTCCTTCTTGTATTGGTATAACAAAAATAAGAACTGTTCTTCCGGCTTTAAATCATACGAATTAAAAACCTTATCAATGGTATTTTCGTTAATTCCATATTTCTCTTGCAGCAAATTTACTATATAATCCTTCACATAGGTCTTTGCTCCATAATCTCCAGTTGAACTATTTCGTAAGGCCTGTTTTAATCGTTCCTTATTCTTAATCCTTTTTTCTGTCTCAAACTTATTTAAGTTTAATTCTTCTGTCCGTAATTTAATCAATAACTGCAGGGTATCTTTCATCTCTTTGGCTAAATAATCAAAGCTATATTTATTTATAAAATCTTCTGTTTCCAGAGAATATGACCTTTTTAAGAACACCGTAATGCCTAACGAAAGGATAATCAGTATAATGGCAATGATCACAAAATTTACTGTTGCCATATCATATCCTCCTGATTGAATCGCGCCATGATAAGCTGTACTGCATTTTTAACTGCTTTGATAAAATCATAATTATGATCTTTTTTGCTGCATTCATAATTTTTTATCATAAATTCAATTGCTTTTCCATCATATTGAGAATCCATAAATTCTACATTGTATGGAATTACCGCAAGATTATTCTTATTGAACTTTGGATACAGTTTTATTAAATTTTTCATATTGTATCGTGAATTATAATTATAATTTCCAATCAGATAGATTACTTTACCAGAATCAATGGTATCATCTTTAAAATATTCATTGATGATCTGCTTATTCTGAGAAAGATTTACCACAACCAGATCTGCATTGCTTAAAATTGAATCAGATAATTCATTTTTACCAGAGCATACATCAATAAATACATTGCTATGATATTTTTGCATTTCATCAACGATACGATTAAACACTACATCCATATCCCTTTCATATAACTCACGGCTCTTTCTGGATCCCAAAACCAGGCTTAGTTGTTTATTTAAAAGGGATATGGAAGAATTCACAACTGTCTTTTCATCAAGTGGTGCTGACTTTATACTTCTTGCCAGTGCATCAATACCAATATCATAACTATTCATTTTATTACCTATCAGAGGTTCTTCTAGGCTGTTAAGTTCATGGTGACTCTCCATGAGAGCATTTTTGCATTGATGTAAGAGTATACTCATGATAGATACGGCCATGATATTACTTGTTGTTCCTGTCTGACCAGGTACACAACTCCAAAATGCTATTTTCATTCTTATTTCCCCTTTTCTGCCTTTTTAAAGGCTTGTTTGACTTCCTTAATATCAAATTTCAATTTATCTATTAAAATTTCATATAACATTTTCTTAAAATTGGGTGAGAGTTTCTTAAAACGAAATACCTGATCATACTGACACGACAACATTAATTGTTGATCAATCGGATCCGCGTCCAGAACATAATAAGGGCTTTCGTCCGGGTTGATCTCCATTAATTTTGTAATGAATTCAGGTTTAATCTTGCTTTTGACCACGTTCCTGATAATTGCTGTGATGGATTGTTTTCTTGGTTTTTCAAAATATGTACTTAATGCAGCCGCATTATGGCCTTGTTGATCAGTGACAATATATAAATCCTCACACTCTTCTATTTCCGGACAAAATTTATTATCTCCAAAATTCATAAATATGTAATCATATTCCTCGAGCATGTCTTTCCTATAAGCTCTAGTAAAATCAACCTGACGATAAGTTATAATATTGCTCAAATCCATGTCCTTCGGTATAGGGACACTATAGGTCAATGCTTCTTTTGTTGATTGATCCACTAATAAAACTTTTTTCTGCAGCTTACAAAGGATCCGGGCTAAATAATGAATAATATCATAACAATCAATTCCAACAAACCCTATGGTATAAGCTTCCGTTTTATTGGACATATTTATCTTTCCCCTCCTCCACACTTTGAGCCGTATCACTGTGATAAAGATCATCAACATAATTTTTTGCTGCTTCCTGGTCGGTTACCGTTTGATCTGTTACAGTTTGATTTGTTTCTGTGGTCAGGTTCAGTTCCCCGTTTGCCTTTTTAAATGTATCCAGTCTTACCTCCATTTCTTTTCTGGCGGTTTCACTCAAAACTTTACTTGCAATTTGATAAATATTTGCATCCTGCCTCATCATGTTAATTACATATACATTTGGTATATAAGTAACTTCAGTAGCTGCTTGAATTGATGGTTCTATGTATTTGACAGTGTAAAGCTTCGCACCCTTGTGTAAATATGCATCTACGATGGCACTGGATACCGTAACAATTTCTTCCTCGTTCAGCCAGAGATAACACTGATTCGATTTTAATGTTAAATTTTTAATTGGCTTTTTCGAAAGGACAATATAATTTTCACCGTTGGGAAACATGATACGGATATCAACATAATCACTTTCAGAAAGGTTCGTATTTAAGGTCAGACATTCAAATTCTTCTTCCCTTAAATCATCCGGCATCGTATCCGCTGCTACCATGTTTTTTAATACTTGCGTATCCTTGCCAATATTTACGACTGCTAATTTGCCAAAATCTTTATCAGTGATAAAGTAATTGCTTGGTATATTACTAAATGCCTCCACGTATTTGGTATTATCCTTTGATATGGTACTTCCTGATGTAATTAAATTCTTGGCCACATAAACCATTTTACGATTCTTATTCAGCTTACTTTGTGCAGTCTCCAGCCTACTTTGATACTTTCCTTCAACTTGTCTGACCGTTACTGCGTAAGCAACCAAAAATGCACAGATAATAATCAACAAACTGATGATTGCGACACACATATGCCGCTTTTGGGTCCTTGTTAAACTTCTTTTCATTCAGAAGGCTCCTCCTTTTATGTATAAAAATATATTAGATTGATTACCAGGATTACCGTAATTAATAGAAATAATATTAATTTATCTCCTTTCTTCTTATTCTCTTTCTCCCGAGTTTTGTACCGCCTTAATAACCTTCTATTTCCTGGCATCTCTAAAAGCTTGGATAAGGATATGAATACAAAAACGGCATCCAATATTAAAAGGAACGTTGGAACAAATACATTAAATATAACCTTCATATTCCCCCCCCTTAACTGATCCCTACTTTAAAAAAGCAACAAGTAGGAAACCGAAGATATTAATATCTTCAGCACACAACTTCATTGCCATATAAAGTTATTACCCTACTACATAAATTTGTAGTAACAAATTTATAATTCATGGAATATCACTATTTGTAGCACATTGAAATCTCCTTTTGCTTTACCATCTGTTCTGCCTTCTTAATAATGATAAAGGCCGCCTTTCTTATTGATTGAATGAAGATATAATTGGGATTTCCCTTGACACAGGAATAGTTTCGGTAGACGAATGCAACAACAGAACCTCTTAAATATGCATTCTGATAAGATATGTTATTAGGAATTAAAATAATGTTTTCCAAAGGAATATCGTATTTCATCGAAATCCATCGGCTATTTAATTTGGAGTGAAAATCATAATTGCTAATAATAAAAACTGCTTTTGAAATTATGGAAGAATAATTTATAAAGAAATCTTCCAGTATACTCTGATGCTGGCATAAATTAACGACAATTAGATCCGCTTCATTAAGAATTGTTTTTGTACTAAGATTATTATGACTAGCCGTATCAATCAGGCATATATCAGCGTTGTCATCTATCATCTTAAAAAGCGGATAAATACATTGATCAAATTCATAATCAAAAATTTCATTATGAATAACTTTGGTTTGGGGAATGTAGAATAGATGTTGATTGATTATTTCTTTCAGATGTGTTCCTAGAATTTCAGATTGGTAATTACCGCGATATATTTTTCTTAATAGGCCTTCCATTCCTCCGCCATCATAATAATTAGTACCAGCTTCTCTAAGACACTTGACACGGTTCGTTCCCAGAAATGCCTTGCCAAGACTATTACTCAGTTGATTTTCCATCATAATAATCGAATACGGATAACGGATAACGCTAGCGACACTGATTGCAGCTAAATTAGCCGAAACATTGCATTTTTCATTGGAATTACTCCAGAATGCTATCTTCAAATAATAACCTCCTTATGAAATGAGAATAGAATATAATAAGATTTGTAACAAGATAATAAAGATTTAACATTTTTTAGAAGTTGTTATTATATTAAAACAGTTTTCAAATTTTGTAAACATTTTTATCAAATGAATATTACACAGATTTTTTGTATAAATTTGTATGATTTTAACAAAAATAAATTATTTCTCAGGAATTTAAATCGAAGAATATAAAATGAGATATTAGTATAAGTTAAAGCTCTAAAAAATTACTAATAACATAGAAAGCTCTGATGCTGATATGAGTTTCAAACTTAAGTGAATCCAGATGAATATATTTGCACAAATATTCATTTCGCTACGTAAAGCCAACTTTGATACCCTAATCTGCGAATTAAAGCAATTATTTTTTTTACCTAATCAACTCAAGCCTATAATGCAACGGGGCTGTCGCATTTCGAGCCCCTTAAATCACTGAAAAATATTTTGCGACAGCCTCGTTCTAAAAATTTAAATTACTATTTTATTGTTCATTCAATACACGTTTTAAGAATTCTCTCGTTCTATCCTGTGTAGGGTTATTAAATATCTGCTCCGGAGTTCCCTCTTCTGCGATAACACCCTTGTCCATGAATACAACACGATCGGATACATCCTTCGCAAAACCCATCTCATGGGTTACGACAAGCATGGTAAGACCTGTTTTTGCAAGTTCCTTCATAACGTTCAGAACTTCGCCTACCATCTCAGGATCGAGCGCGGAAGTCGGTTCGTCAAAGAGAAGAACATCCGGCTCCATGGATAATGCCCTTGCGATAGCAACTCTCTGCTTCTGACCTCCGGATAACTGCTTTGGCTTTGCGTTGATATACTGATCCATTCCTACAACCTTCAGATATTTCATAGCAACCTGTTCAGCTTCTTCCTTGGAACGCTTCAAAACCTTAATCTGTCCCACCGTACAGTTGCTAAGTACATTGTGGTTATTAAACAGATTAAACTGCTGAAATACCATACCTAATTTTGTACGGTAAGCATATACATCATGTTTATCATCTAGGATATTCTCTCCGTTATAAATAATCTCTCCGCCGCTTGGTTTCTCCAGCAGGTTGATGCAACGAAGTAAGGTTGATTTACCGGAACCGGAAGCTCCAATAATACATACTACCTCTCCTTTATCTACGGAGAAATCAATATCCTTAAGAATTTCATTTGACCCAAAGGATTTCTTTAAATGCTTTACATCTATCACTCTTTCCATAATAATAACCATGCCTTTCGTCAAAGCCTGCAAACTTTGGGCAGCAGGCACAAATTTGCATGTGAAAAATTTTTGATTTTTCACACCAACCTCCATACGATAAACTTCTGTTTACACCTGCATTTGATTTCCAGGGATCACTTTGTAACTATCCGGACCTTCCATCTTACGCTCAATCACTCGCAGGATACGTGTTACTGTCAGAGTCATTGTCAGATAAATGACGCTCGCTACCAGGAATGAATTGGTAAAGTCAAAAGTATTACTTACAACTGAAGATGTCTGGAAGAATAATTCTGATACAGAGATAACATTCAATACCGAAGTATCCTTAATATTAATAACAAATTCATTACCGAGCGCAGGTAGGATATTTCGTAATACCTGAGGTAATACGACATTCAGCATGGTTTTCATATGATTCATGCCAATTGCATGTGCAGCTTCAAATTGCCCCTTATCAACTGAAATGATACCTCCTCTAGTAATTTCAGAGGTATATGCACCAGTATTAATGGATACAATGAATAATGCTGCAAAGGTACGATCGATCGCTGCACCATGTAAAAGTGATGTGGCACCATAAAAGATTACCATAGCCTGTACAATCATTGGGGTTCCACGAAATACTTCTACATAGACTGTGATAATTGCATTTACTACCTTTAAAATGCCTTTTTTAATTCCTTTCTCTGGCATAGGAATGGTACGAACGGTACCGATCAATAATCCGATTACTGACCCTATTATCGTACCAATGATTGAAATTAATAAGGTTAACCCCGCCCCCTGCAAATACATTGGCCAATATTCACTAACAATACTAATCAGTTTTGTTAAAGACATACAACACCTAGCCTTTCCCGATTTCTTATTTCAAAAATCCGATATTTATGATATTTCGTAAAATGAGACTGCCCCTTTATTGAATCAATTAGGGACAGCCTCCAAGTATTTTACTTATTTAGAAGCCGGCTGATTAGCAATCGCCGTATCCATAATTTCTTTACGATCGTCTTCAGAAATATCAGATAAAATCTTATTGATTTTATCTGTTAATTTGCTTCCTTTTTTCAAACCAACTGAGATCGCAAGATCATCAGCAGAAGCCTTGAAACCATTTTCACCTGTAAATTGAATCATCTTGAATTTATCATTCGCTTTGGAAGCACTTACACCTTCCGGATATTCAGAAATATATCCATCAAGTGCACCGGAATCAAGTGCTACTCTCATTGCAGTGAAATCTCCCATAGCAGTCTGTTTATTTACGCCATTAATCTGATCAATAACATTATAGTGGTAGGTTCCCTGTTGAGCAGTAATCTTTGCCCCCTTGAAATCCTTAATGGAAGTAGCATTTGCATAAGGACCATTTTTTAAAACAACCATGACTAATTCTGAGGTATAGTATTTATCAGAAAAATCAATTTCCTTTCTTCTATCAGGTATTGGTGACATTCCGGCAATAATTCCATCAATTGCACCTGAGTTAACTGCCGGTAAAAGTCCAGTCCATTTTGTTTTTTGAATAACCAGCTCTTTACCAAGACCGTCTGCAATCTTCTTTGCAATTTCAATATCATAGCCTCCAGCAAACTCCTTGGTTCCGTTAATTGGTACCGCACCATTGGAATTATCCAACTGAGTCCAATTGAAAGGGGTGTAAGTACATTCCATACCAATGATAAATTTACTGTCATCTTTCTTCTTGCAACCTGCTAACATTGTTACACAGAGTAAAGCAAGAATTATAACTAATCCGAATCTCTTTTTCATATTCTTTCCTCCTACTACATTAAATTTTATTTATAGCTAAAAAGTTAAACCTGCAATAGATCCATCGCAGTTTCTTTTTATCCTTCACTAGGAAACCGTTATGTATATTATAACGAATAAAAAACCTGAGATTATCTCAGGTTTACGTCATTGTCCTAAGTCCTTGTACACCCCTGCTTAAGATAGCACAACTTAGCAAACCGGGTAGCTTACCAAGACAGTTCTGTAGCTATTAACCACAGCCCCAGCTTATAATCTCGAGATTATTATAAGCTTCGGCAATATTCCCTATCCCATAGCCTCATAGCTTTCTCGGGCTCTTCTATGGGACGTAAAACATCGCACCTCTACCTCACTAAGGATTGTGAGGATTCTATGAAATTACGATTTCAGTTTACAACATACCTATCTATCTGTCAATTATATTCTTGTTGAATTATTTGCATAGTTGGTAATTGCGAAACTATATATCCTTTGTAATTGTATACAAATTCGATACATATTTCACTGCTCCAACGCTTCCTTCGGGTAAAAGTGGTTTAACACTTTACTTTGGCTCCAAAATAGTTTTTGCTGTGTATACAATATCTACAATTTATGAATTCCACAATTACCCATTCTCAAAACGATAGGGTGCGATTATATTACTTTCTTTTGTCCTACTTTATTTTACTTTAAGTATGCAAATCGTTATTATCAATTTTTACTAATTATACATTTGTTTTAAAACCTTTATATTCTCATCTAAATCCACATCAATAATACTCATGCAATCCTGTACTTTTGTTGTATAAGAGCCCTTTGTAGGGATTGAGAATGTATCTATTTTTAAATCACCCTGTAATACAGTATTAATATAAATAAGTATTTGTTTAAGGCTCAAATCAGTGAAAACGTTCGGAACCACATTAACAAGCACTTTTGTTAATTCACTAATATCTTTTTTACTACATTCTTCGATAACATTTGAAAGTAAGCTTCTTAAACGAGTAGTTCGCCCCAAATCCCCACTTTCCCCTTGATCCGTTGATACCTTACGTACTCGTATATAACCAAGTGCTTGATTTCCATTTAATCTTTGTTTTCCCGCTTTCACGTTACGGTATTTCTTATTACTAATATAATTAGTATGATTCAGATATTCGGCTTCTTTCTCTGTTAGTTCCATTTCAACACCGCCAATAGAATTAATTATATTTGCAAAAACTTTCATATTTACCACAACTGTATGATCTATGGTAATGTCAAAGTTTGATTCAATTGTATTCTTAATAAGCATGGCGCCGCCATGTTCATAAGCTGAATTTAATTTTCCCTTTCCATGTTCAGGAATCTGTAAATACATATCCCGTAAAAAAGAAGTTAAGCATATTTTCTTTGTAACAGGATTCATACTGACGACTAAAATACTATCAGTATGTGAATATTCATTATTATTCATCCCGACAATTCCAACCACAAGGACATTACTTATTTTATCTATCTTATCAGAAGCATTGTATTTCTCATTTTCTGATGCAGAAAACGACGGATTTATTTGCATATCAGACGATTCAGCTTTACTGGTTTTTGCTGGCATAAAAGATACCATCAAATTTCCAGTTACAATAATAAGACAAGCTAAACCCAGAACAATGCATGTACCTTTTTTAGTCGGTTTTGAATTCATTATCTGAAAGAACCGGTTCTTTAATCGTCTGTTCTTACTACCGAAACCAGTTGAAAGAAGTAAATTATTATTCTTTGTTTCACCTGTAATAATCTGTAGCAGTATTTTACTGTAACTCTCACGATAATGCAGATCCTTTTTAGCAACTATTTTTTCATCACAGTATAATTCTATATCATTATTCGCTAGGTATGCCATATAGTGGATGAATGGATTAAACCAGTGTAATGCAGTCGCACACAGCAACATCAATTTATAAAATAAGTCGTGGTACTTATAATGGATTAATTCATGCTTTAGAATAAAATAATATTGCTCCCTTGTAAAATCCTGTGAAGGCAATACAATACAGGGCTTAATAAATCCTATCAGCATGGGAGCTTGTACTTGACTGCATTTCATTAAATTAATTTGACGTTTTAGCTTCAGCTCTATGCAAAGATTTTGAAATACTTCCAAAGCTTCATTACTTTTAACAAATACACCCCATCTATATATCTTTTTTCTATAGCTAAAATACGCTCCTAAATGATAAATCAGAAAAAGAATTGCACCAACAACCCAAATAACTGTTATAACATCCCATACTGGAAAGAAGAGTGATACATTTTTCACCAAATTGTTTACTTGAAGCGCTTCCCCCCGTGTTGCCACATCTGAGGAATCCAAATTATCTTCGATATCATTTATATCCACTGTTATCTGTTTATTATCTGCTGATAAATTATTACTTGGTTTTATATCGTTTTGCTCTTTAATCATATTGGTAGATTTAATAGAATTTGAAGCAATTATTCCATTTGAATTTGCAATCTTCGGAATATCAATTATGCCAATATTTACCGGAATAATAAGACGAATGGTAATCACTGCCCATATAATATATAGCCATCGTCTTGAATAATTTATTCTGAAAATTTTATTTAATAATATAACACACACGATAAGAAACGAGCCCATAACGGATAAGCTAAAAACAGTAAAAAATATATTATTCAACCTTTTCATCTCCTTTCGCTTCTTTTATTATTTGAACAATATCATCGATATCTCTTTCCGTTATCGTCCGATTCTCAACTAAGGAAGCAATTAATTTTTTATAGGAGTTGCTGTAAAACTGTTCCATAAATGTTTTTGTCTCTTTTGATAAATACTCATCCTCCTTAATCAAAGGATCATAAAACTTGAATCTGCCTTTTTTCTGCATTTCAATAAAACCGCGTTCTACAAGACGTGATAATAAAACTTGCACTGTAGAACGTGACCAATTTTTTTGTTCACACACCAATTCAACAATTCTACCCGTACCAATTGGTACTCCAGACTGCCAAATAATTTTCATGATTAACAGTTCAGAGTCTGGTAATCTTTCATAGCTATCTTTATCATTCATAATTTCACTTGGTCTCCTTTATTAAATAATCTCGTAGCGCATCGTTCTTTTTCAAATACTTATTAATAATCACTAGTATTATCTTGTTCTATTTTAGAATTATAAATAAAATTATTAATATCGTTACGAATGGCATTCCAATCCTTAGGTACAAGCACAGCAGCCTTCTTACTTCCTAGTAAAACCTTTTGATTTTCATATGTACCATCTGCAGGAACCCTATATTCTTTGATTTTAATGTGGCCTATAAGATCTACAAGTTGTTCAAAATAGTTATTAAATTCCGTCCGTGAAATATCAGTCATTATATTTTGATTGGATAATATATCATTCATAAACCATGTTAGTTTTAAAACGTTCATTTTTCGGATTTTTTGATAAATAGATTTTAAAACTAATCTCTGTCTTTGTGTTCTACCAAAATCATCATTTTGTGTTCCAGTAGATACATATCTTATCCTGCAATATCCCATTACTTGATTGCCGTTCATTGTCTGAGTACCTTCTACTACATTTCGATACTTTTTATTTGATATATAATTTTTGGCATTTAGATAATCCGCTTCATTTTTAGTTAATGTTACTTTTATACCGCCTAATTTATTGACGATATATTCGAGTGATTTGAAGTTTACAAGGATATAGCCATCAATATTAATTCCAAAATTATTACCGATGGTTTCATAAAGTAATTCTATACCCCCTTTTGAAAATACTGAATTAAGTTTATTATTACGATATCCGGGTATGTTAACATATAAATCTCTCATTAACGATGTTAATTTTATAGTTTTATCTTTAGTATTTAAAGATGCCACTATCATTGCATCAGTATTTGATGCACCATCAAATTGTTCTTCACCAATTAGTAATATATTTTTTTCTATATTACTACTATTATTTTTTTTATTAATGTCATCATTTTCGACAATGTTTTGGGGTTGAATTTTATTATTACTTGTATTTATATCTTTTGTTGGTTCCTTTACATTTAATTTACCATAAATATAATTGCCGGCCATATGAATAAATAACTTTTTCCCGAAAGGAGATATACAAAAAGTAATACATAATAAAATAATAGTTCCTAATATAATAATAATTCTTCTCTTTGCCTTTTTTCTTTTTTTCATCAGATTTATTCCCCTTATATTATTTTAATTAATAGCTAGAAAAGTTGAGTTATTTACCATACAATTAATATAAAGCTTTCGTTGACAAATGTCAATATATAAGTTGACACTTGTCAACGAAATTCATCTTCCTAATACCTGATATTTTTTAACAAATTATCTTTTATCAATAACATTCTGTGATTTTTCCATAACTTATGTATATTTAAGAAACCATATCAATATTTTCATATAAAAAGTTCCATATCAACTAATCTCTTAATTGATATGGAACTTTTTATATACACAGCTTAAACAGGAATTTTTGATTAAAATATATTGGTGGTTGATTGCAAATTCTTCTATTTTTGTTTAACGATATTAATCTTATCAATTATAACCTTTTCTGTCGGTATTCCAAGTTCTACATCCGATTTACTTACCTTCGCGATTTTATCAAGAACTTCAAATCCCTGATAAACTTGTCCAAATACAGTATTTCGCTCGTAAAACCAAGGTGCTCCTCCAACATTGCCATACAATTCTCTGGCTCTTTTGTTGAATTTAACCTGATAAGTCTGTTCAATCTGATCTAAAACTTTATCATCATAGGTTTTATCTGCCTGTACGATAAAAAATCGACTTCCATTCTTATCCGGTCCTGAATTGACCATACACATAGCACCATAATAAGGCTGAAGATAAGGATTGAACTCATCCTTAAATTCATTACCCCAAATGCTCTCACCGCCGCTGCCTTTATTGGTCGGATCTCCGCTCTCGACCAGAGAATTTTCGATGATCTTGTAGATGGATAATCCATCATAGTAGCCATCCTTCGCATGTGTAACAAAATTATCAACCGCCTTCGGTGCTTCTCTTTCAAAGAATTTTACATAGATTGTCCCATAATACCGAACATTAATCTCTGCAACAGTATCGCCTGATTTTGGCTTGCTTAGCTGGTTAATCTCTTTCTGGCAGCCTGTAAATAATGATATTCCAAGTAATATAACCACAAAAAAGGTAATCCGTCTTTTCATACAAAATCATCCTATCCTTTATCTCAAATATGTTTTCATAAGTATATCTTATTCTTAAATTCATAAAGCTTTCTGTCGCTTATTATATTTTGAATACTTTCCATTTACTTAACCCATTTTATATCCTCTTCCCATATTTTTCAATATCATAAATAAAAAAATATACCACTTATAAATGCTAGGTAAATATCCTCATTGTAACGGTTGATAAAAAAGTGGATGTTGTAAATGACCTCAATCACAAAAATAGCATAGAGTGGCATAAAGAATGCTGCCCTAACTTAGAGCAGCATTCTAAATCTTTTAATTTTTCAATTGTCTACTTTACGGAGAGCACTCCATAATCCCTTAATGCACTGTTTAGAGATTGTACTTAGTCCCTTATTTCATTAATGAAATATCTAAATTGATAGCCACTTCCTTTGTTAAATTTATTATGCTTCTGCTTCCTCTTCTTTCTTATTCTCTTCCATTACCTTCTGCTGAACATCAGAAGGTGCTTGTTCGTAGCGTGAGAATTCATAGGAAAAATCACCGATACCACCTGTCATTGAACGTAGATCCGTGGAGTATCCATACAATTCAGAAATTGGAATATCTGCTACTATTTCCTGTTTTCCTCCAGACATTGGATTCATACCAAGTACACGGCCGCGGCGTTTATTCAAATCGCCCATGATATCACCGGTAAACTTATCCGGTACTAGTACTTTTAAAGAGGCAATTGGCTCAAGTAAAACCGGAGATGCCTCCATGAATCCCTGTTTGAAGGCCTGAATAGTGGCCATCTTGAAGGCCATTTCCGAAGAATCAACCGGATGGTAAGAGCCGTCCACTAAGGTAGCCTTCAGCCCCACAACCGGATACCCTGCAACCGGACCCTTAATTACACATTCCGCAATACCTTTTTCAACTGCCGGGAAGTAATTCTTAGGCACCGCACCTCCGAATATCTTCTCTTCAAAAATATAAGGCTTTTCCATATCTCCAGAGGGTTCGAATTCAATATGAACGTCACCATACTGTCCATGACCACCGGATTGTTTCTTATATTTACCCTGTATACGTACCTTCTTACGAAGTGTTTCTCTGAATGGTACTCTGGGCTTCATAACCTCTATCTCAACTTTGTATTTCGTAAGCAACTTATTAATGACGATCTCTAACTGCTGATCTCCGATACCATATAATAAGGTCTGTCTGTTTTCCTTATCATTCACCATCTTAAGTGTTAAATCTTCATCCATCAGTTTTGCTAATGCCTGTGAAACCTTATCATCATCACCCTTATTCTTGGTTTTAAATCTCTGATATGTATAGGGAGTAGATACTTCAATCGGATCATAAATAACCGGAACAGCCTTCGTGGAAAGAGTATCCCCTGTTACAGTATCACTAAGCTTACCAAGAGCTCCGATATCTCCAGCATGAAGCTCCGTTACTTCTATCTGCTCTTTGCCTCTTAATACATAAAGGCGATTTACCTTTTCTTCGGTGTCCTTGTCCGCATTAAACACAATCGAATCCGATTTAATCACACCGGAATACACCTTAAATAACGAGAATTTACCAATGAATGGATCTGCAATGGTTTTAAATACTCTTGCAGTAAATGGCTTTTTATCATCATAGTCAGCTGTGAAAGCTTCCCCATTCTTGACGTTCTTACCAATACTGCTATTCTTGGTAGGATCGGGAAAATATTTCTCGATTGCTTGCAGTAACATTGTTGTACCCTGTGCATGTACACCGGAACCGCACATTACGGGAATAACGGAACCATCTATTACGTTATTTCGAAGTGCCATAGATATCTCCTGCTGAGTGAATTCCTCTCCTGCGAAATATTTATCCATCAATTCCTCACTGGTTTCAGCAACTGCATCCAAAAGAGTTTCTCTGGACTTCGAAAGATTTTCCATACTATAATCGGGAATGTCACATTCCTCATAATTGCTGGCAGTCGTAAATCTTCTGCCCGCCATCTTAACAACGTTAACATATCCCACAAATTTCTGATTTTCTCTAATCGGAATATGAAAAGGTGCAATCTTTTTACCATATAGGTCTGTTAATTTTTCAACAACTTCACGATAACTCGCATTATCATCATCCATATCTGTTACAAAAAATATTCTGGGTAAGTTGAATTTCTCACAAAAATCCCATGCCTTCAGTGTTCCTACTTCAACACCTGCTTTAGCTGAAATCACAATTACAGCTGCGTCCGCTACTGCTAATGCCTCTTCTACTTCGCCTACGAAATCAAAATAACCGGGTGTGTCTAAGAAGTTAACTTTGATGTCTTCAAAAATCACTGGTACTACCGTAGTGCAAATTG
This sequence comes from Bacillota bacterium, assembly GCA_023393095.1. GTDB lineage: Bacteria > Bacillota > Clostridia > Lachnospirales > Lachnospiraceae > Mobilitalea. Next base: position 1,934 of record JAEWMT010000024.1, on the reverse strand, counting down.
AGAACAGTCTCTTCTGTTCCTCCTTGTCATAATCACTGATTGTATTTCCCTCTTCCACTTTTCCCTGACGTTTGAGTATTCCTGTTGTATACGCTATGGCTTCGACTAAAGTAGTCTTGCCACAGCCACCGTGGCCCAACAAAACAACATTGCGAATCTTTTCCGAAGTGTAAACATTCATATGATTTCCTCCAATACGCTTATAGTAAGTAGGTTTAGGGGTGGCGAATTTAGCAGGTATTACCTAAATCCGTTTGAAATTTCATATCTTCACCCAAAGATACTTCTTAGTATATTTTACTAGAGGAAGGTTTTATTTACAATAGTTTTTTGTAAATATTAACAAAGATTATGTTAGCGAATTGTGATGACATATAAGAGATAAAACAAGAAAAGCAAAGCTGTTGTCAAAAAATCTTGCAGTTTCGATTTCTTTTTTTGTAAAATCCAGTTACAAAAAAACGCGTCACATACTAACTAAAAAATAATATGCGACGCGCCCTTTAGATATTCATTTGAATATATTAAAACGTTATTGTATATATTTCTAAATAGTTACTTCTTTTCAAAAACCATGGTAACCCCATCCATATCACCTGATAATTTACCATCTTTTAATTTAAATATCAAATCGTCATCACTCTTACCCTTACCAGGCTCAGAGACTGTAATTTCACCATCTTTTTCTTTATAATCAGCATCTATAGAATTTGCACCTGCTTTAAGTTCAGCTTTGCCTTTAGCTTTAAATTCTATTGTATAATCTTTCATGCCAAATTGTTCTAGTTGCTCTTCTGGTACTGGTTTACCATCAGCTTCTGCACTAGTTAGCGTCCATTTACCCAAAAGCTCTGATTTTTTACTACAGCCAGCCAAAACAACACTAAATAATAATACTGTTACTAATAAAATTGAAATGCTTCTTTTCATCATATTTCTCCTCATCATTTGTTATTTCGTCATAATAATTATAATAATATTTAAAATTTATTTAAATAAGTAATTAGCACTATTTTCCTAGAAAGAAACTGTCGTATAACAAAATGAATTTCCAATAGTGCACAAAACTTCTGGGACGAAAAATCCCCAGTTTCTCAGTTTTAAGGTAATTTAATTGAGCACATTTCATCCTTCTATAATAAGAAAACGCAGAACTGCTGGTGAAATTTAAGAGGAAAACACATAAAATATTTACATTCAACACAGGAAATGATAATATCCATATATACTAGAGCAATTTAGATTACTTGTAATTAGATTATAGAATATTTTTTATTACGATACATAGGAGGTAATCTTAGATTATGGAAAGACGTGATAAAACGAATTATTACCTGGATCTCGCTGAAATGGTATCACAAAGAGGTACCTGCTTAAGAAGAAATTATGGAGCAGTGATTGTAAAAAATGATGAAGTTATTTCGACCGGTTATGTAGGCTCTCCGAGAGGACGTAAAAATTGTTCAGATCTCGGGGTATGTGTCCGTGAAAAATTAAATATTCCTAGGGGAGAGCGCTATGAGTTATGCCGGAGCGTTCATGCAGAAGCAAATGCTATTATCAGTGCTTCCCGTGATAAAATGATCGGCAGTACCTTGTATCTGGTTGGAACAGAAAAGAATTCAGAAAAATACATAGTTAATTCCAGCTGCTGTTCGATGTGTAAGCGATTAGTTATTAATGCCGGTATCGAGAAAGTTATACTTCGGGATACAAAGGATGAGTACCGTATCGTTAATGTAAATGATTGGATTACAGATGATGAATCCTTAGCCGGTACCTTTGGATATTAAATTTAGGTAATTGCGAAACTATATAGTCTATGTAATTGTATACACAGCCGATACATATTTCTCCGCTCCAACGCTTCCTTCGGGCATAAGTGTTTTAACACTTTACTTTCGCTCCGAAAGTATCTGCTGTGTATACAATAT
>JAEWMT010000117.1 GCA_023393095.1 Bacillota bacterium | reverse complement strand
ATGTATATGTGATTTTTACTAAGATGGTTACGCCGATGAAAGCGGAAGTACAATCTATAAAGCTGTTACCTTTAGAGAGAAAGAAATTCGAGAGAAAAGCTGCAGGATATCAGCATGCTAAATTTGATCCCTCTCCGGAAATCGTTATGGATAATTTGGTACCAAATTATTTGAAGGGCTTGATATACGGTATGTTAGTGGAATCCTATTCCAGCGAGCAAAATGCGAGTATGACAGCTATGGAGGCTGCAACCAAAAGTGCCAAGGATATGCTGAAGAGTTTGGAATTACAGTATAACAGGGCAAGGCAGGCAGCTATTACACAAGAAATAACGGAAATTGTTAGTGGTGCAAAAAGCTTGAAAAAATAAGGGAAGGAGATAAATTCTATATTGACAAGTGGATTTTTGTTTTCTAATTCATCTTGTAGGAGTTCTTAGAATAAGATATAATATGGATAAAGGAAAAATTATACAGGTACTAGGACCTGTAGTAGATGTAGAATTCGACAATGGAAAATTACCGATGATTAAAGATGCACTGGAAGTAACAAGGGATAATAAAAGACTAGTTATGGAAGTTGCCAGTCATGTCGGTAATAATATTGTACGATGTATTATGCTGGCATCCAGTGAAGGCCTGGTAAAAGGCATGGAAGTAACTGCAACAGGTTCCTGTATCAAGGTTCCTGTCGGAAAGCAGACACTGGGAAGAATGTTTAATGTACTAGGAGAAGTAATTGACGATGAAGAGCAGGTTGCTGGAGAGGAACAATGGAAGATTCATAGAGATCCGCCAACCTTTGAGGAACAGAGCCCGGTTGTTGAAATACTGGAAACAGGAATAAAAGTTATTGATTTATTAGCTCCATATGCCAAGGGTGGTAAAATTGGTTTATTCGGGGGTGCCGGTGTTGGTAAAACCGTATTAATCCAAGAGCTTATTAGAAATGTAGCTACAGAACACGGTGGATATTCAATTTTCACTGGTGTTGGTGAGCGTTCCAGAGAGGGTAATGACCTTTGGAGAGAAATGAAGGATTCCGGCGTTATCAGTAAAACAGCCTTGGTATTCGGACAAATGAATGAGCCCCCGGGCTCACGTATGAGAGTAGCCCAGACTGGTCTTACCATGGCTGAATATTTTAGAGATAAGGAAAATCAGGACGTATTATTATTTATTGATAATATTTTCCGTTTCGTTCAGGCTGGTTCTGAGGTTTCTGCTTTACTTGGTCGTATGCCTTCCGCGGTAGGTTATCAGCCTACTCTTGCAAATGAAGTCGGGGAATTACAGGAAAGAATAACATCAACTAAAAATGGTTCCATTACCTCAGTTCAGGCAGTTTATGTTCCTGCCGATGACTTGACAGACCCGGCACCCGCTAATACTTTTGCTCATCTGGACGCCACAACCGTATTAAACCGAAAGATTGTAGAGCAGGGTATTTATCCGGCAGTTGATCCTTTGGAGTCAACTTCTAGAATTTTGGAACCGGATGTTGTAGGTGAAGAACATTATGAAGTAGCTAGAAAGACACAAGAGCTACTGCAAAGATATAAAGAACTACAGGATATCATTGCAATTCTTGGTATGGAAGAACTAGATGAGCAGGATAAATTAGCTGTTAATCGTGCTAGAAAAATTCAAAAGTTCTTATCCCAACCTTTTAACGTTGCTGAAAATTTTACAGGTATTTCAGGAAAATATGTACCATTAAGTGAAACAATAAAAGGCTTCAAGGCAATAATAAATGGTGAGATGGATGAGTATCCGGAATCAGCTTTCCTCATGGTCGGAACCATTGATGAAGTAATTGAGAAAGCAAAACTTATTGATGCTAAAAATTAATATTTAACCTTCAAATAACGATGGAAGGTTAATAAGAATTTTAAAAGCTAAAATTCTTAAGGAGGAGCTATGGCTAAGAAATTTCAGCTTGAAATCATAGCAAGTGATCATCCCTTCTATAAAGGGGAGTGTGAAATGCTCGTTTTCCCCGGTATTGACGGTAAGCATGGTATTATGGCAAACCATGAAGCAATGGTAACCTGCTTAAAAGCTGGTGAGATAAAGTTTCAGGTCGATGGAGAATGGCATTACGCAGCAGTAAGTGAAGGCTTTGTAGAAATTACACCTAAATATGTGATAATACTTGCAGATACGATAGAAAAACCTGAAGATATTGATGAACACCGCGCCGAAGAAGCGAAGCAGAGAGCCGAAGAAAAGCTTCGTCAACAGCTTGGCAATAAGGAGTACTATCAAACACAAGCCGCACTTAATCGGGCGATGAATCGCCTTAGGGTTAAAAAAAGTCACAGGCAGTAAAGGTGTGATATGCTCTTAATAAGATCTATGTGGCATGATCCCACTGATTTATGCTCATGACTAGGTTTAAAGCTATTTCATTACGATTGAAAACGCTCATTTCTTAAATAAGAGATGGGCGTTTTTGGCGTGCCGTGAGTACAAGTTTTTATGCGTGGAAGTTTCCAATCCGACAAAGCTATGAGAAGAATACAGCCGAAGTCATGGGTATTCATCGTGAGATGGAATCTGATGAAAAGATTAGGTAAAATCATAACATGATATGAATTTATGGGTAGAAAATATTAAAAACTCTTGGGAATAAGTTTAGAATGTTAAGGAAGTATGCCAATAATTTCCTAGTGATTTTTAAATATTTTGCTGTATAATAAGTATGTAACAAATTTAACAATTATGTAATAAATCAAATAACAAGTATTCTACTAAATATTTTTATAGCTAATCGCGAAACTCTTTCGTTAGAGATATTATATATACAGCAAGTACTACTTTGGGGCGTAAGTGCATAGTGTAAAACACTTGGCCAGAAGGAAGCGATGGAGCGGAGAAATATGTTTCTGCTGTGTATACAATTCAAAAGACTATATAGTTTCACAATTACCTTAGTATACTTGTTATCCATGGAGGTTTTATGAACAGAGTACGTAAGCTTGCTACATATTTATTAATTGGTTCAATGGCATTTGCAGGAGAAAGGACATCAGCCTTCGCTAGCCAGGTATCGGCTGACAATACGAATAAGTCAGTAATTGAAGAATCGGCTAAGAATAATAGTTTAGCCGTAACAGAAGAATCAGTCACGAATGATAATATAGTCGCAACAGAAGAATCGGTAGCAGGTATTAACCTTTCTCTGGATGAATTTTTTGATACTACGGATAATGCTGATGAGAAATTAACACAATACCTTACAGATGAAGAAACAAAAGATTTAGCATTTGCAAAGGTATCTGACTATGTAAATATTAGAAGTAAAGCAAGTGAGAATAGTAAAATTCTTGGTAAGCTATATAATAATTCAGCAGCAACTGTTCTATCAAAGAAGAAGGGCTGGTACAAGATATCATCCGGTTCTGTAAACGGATATATCAAAGCAGATTTTCTTGTTACCGGTAAGAAAGCGGCAAAACTTGCAGAAACAGTTGGTAGCGAAGTAGCAACCGTAACAACTACTACATTAAAGGTGAGAGACAAAGCTTCTCTTAAGTCCGAAGTACTGACTTTAATTCCTGAAGGCGATGAATTTAAAGTAGTTAAGGTGTCGGATGATTGGATAAAATTATCTCTTGGAAATAAGAAGTATGGTTATGTAGCTTCTGAATTTGTAAAAATCAACATGGAATATGAAGAAGCTATATCAATGAAAGAAGAACTAGAGCGTCAGGCAGAAGAGGATGCTACTAAGGCTAAGGCTTCCACATCAACAGGTAATAATAGAACTACCTCCGGAACTTCCAGACCAAAGAATATAACAACACATACAAGTCCTCGCACGAATGGGAACACGAATGCTAACACTAACACAAACACAAATACTTCAAATTCCGGACTTGGAAGCAGAATTGCTTCATACGCAGTTCAGTTTCAAGGAAATCCATATGTTTGGGGTGGTACAAGCCTGACAAAAGGAACGGACTGCTCAGGATTTACCCAGTCGGTTTTTGCTCATTTTGGTATCAGTATTCCAAGAACCTCCCGAACACAAGCTGCCGGGGGATCAATAGTTTCACTTAGCAATCTTAAGGTTGGAGATTTGGTATTCTATACCAGCGGCGGTAGGATTAATCATGTTGCATTATATATTGGTGGCGGCAGAGTAATCAGTGCCAGTAGTCCATCAACAGGTATAAGAATATCAAGCTACAATTACAGAACACCATATAAAGCAGTCAGTTATATTAATTAGTAATGATATGGTTTGAGATTCAAAAGTAGGGTTTAGCTTTCTGCAATGATTACCAATATAGATACATTAAATACAATAATGATAGACTGATTTTGATATATTTATGATATTTAAATTATGATATTAAAATTATGATATTAAAAACTGCTGTAAAAACCATTTGGTTTTTACAGCAGTTTCTAATATCATTTGAATTTATATTACTCTTCGTTATTCTCTTTTTTCTTAAATGCAGGTAAATTAGTTACCTTTGTAAGCAGGATAACAATGAAGGTTAAGATAAAGATTACCACAAAGATGGAGAGCATTCCTTTTCCCATTATTTCTAATGCGTTTAAAATATTCTCTGTATGCATTGTCTGCTCCTTTCTATGATATAAACAATATTATTTCAACATCTGACTTACAATATTAATTACAACACCACCGGCAACAACAGAACCAATCTGACCGGCAACATTAGCGCTGATCGCATGCATTAAAAGGTGGTTGGTAGGATCTTCTTTGATACCCATCTTCTGAATTACACGGGCTGACATAGGAAATGCGGAAATACCTGCAGCTCCAACCATAGGGTTGATTTTCTTTTTCAGGAACAGGTTCAGGAACTTAGCAAATAATACACCACCGATAGAATCGACTACGAATGCAACTAAGCCCAATGCCATAATCAATAGAGTTTTTAAAGTAACAAAATCACCCGCCTTCATACTGAAAGCGATAGTAATACCGAGTAATAAAGTAATCAGATTCGCCAGACTGTTCTGAGCGGTATCGGATAAACTTTCGAGAACACCGCATTCTCTGATTAGATTACCAAACATTAAGAAGCCTACTAAAGCAACGGACTGAGGAGCAATCAGACCAGCGATAATTGTTACGATAATCGGGAAGAGAAGTCTGGTGGTTCTGGTTACGGAACTAGGATTGTATTCCATACGGATTCTACGTTCCTTTTTCGTGGTTACAAGTTTAACAGCAGCTGGTTGCACAATCGGAACAAGTGCCATATACGAGTAAGCCGCGACTGCAATTGCGCCCATGTAATTAGAGTGCATAATCTTTGATACCAAGATGGAGGTAGGACCATCTGCAGCACCGATGATACCGATGGAGGCAGCATCTTTCAGGTCAAATCCTAAAGCAGCAGCCAGTAAAATTGTAAAGAAGATACCGAACTGTGCAGCACCACCGAATAAGAACATTCTCGGATTGGAAAGAAGTGGTCCGAAATCGATCATTGCTCCGATACCGATGAATAACAGAATCGGTAAAGCTTCTGAAGCGTCAATTGTTGTTTCGAATAACCATTGAATAATACCATGTGTATTACCGACACCCTGTACGGCCTGGTCTAATACACCACTGAACGGGATGTTAACAAGTATGGCGCCGAATCCCATTGGAAGAAGAAGGGAGGGCTCAAATCCTTTGGCGATTGCTAAATAAATTAGTAAACCACCAATAATATACATCACACATTGCTGCCAAGTAATTGCCAACAAACCTGACACTAAAAAACCCATAATTAAAATCCTCCTTAGCATAATTAGCCATTATTACCTGGTGTCATATAAAATGTACATAATTGTTAACTAAAATTATGTACATTGAATCTTTTACAGACATCATATGGTATATGGCATATAAATGAAATTGGTTTTATTGTATCTTATTATGCCTATGCATGTCAATGATGATTGATAAGATTGTCCATATTTTTTAATAAAAAAGTTAGAAATAGTTTATAATCTACATGAGGTAATTATAACTAAAAACTATAAACTAAAAATAGCAATATGCATAAAATGAAAATACTGAATTGGTTAAATTGTATAAATAAACGTAAAAATATGTAAAAATAATAATTGAACGCATACATATTGACATAAATATTGAAAATATATGTTCCCTATTGCGCTAAATACATAAAAGTGATAATATTTGAACCAAAGCGATATTCGCTTAAAAATGAAAAGGAGATGAGCGTTAATGAAATTTGATTTACAGTTTTTCCAAATAGCATCACTTATCATTTCGGTTCTGGCATTTGGGGCAGCGTTCTGGCTATACAAATGGGTAGCTTCGCAACCATCCTCCAATCAACGGATTGCCGAAGTTAGTAAGTTGATTCGCAATGGAGCTAACACATTTCTTACAAAAGAGTATAAGACCTTGATTCGTTTTTGTTCCGTGGCAGCAATTGTTATATTAATATTCCTTCCATCGCCAATCTGGAAGGGCGACATCCTGGATAATATACTAATGGCTGTTTCCTATTTATTTGGTACTGTATTTTCAGGAATAGCAGGCAAGATAGGGATTAGTATTGCCACCATAGCCAATGTTAAGGCGGCTGAATCAGCCACAAAGGGAATTAAACCTTCCTTTATGTCGGGGTTCCGCGGCGGTGCAGTTATGGGTATGGCAGTTGTTGGTTCCAGTCTGCTTGGTGTAACATTAGTTCTTCTCATTACAGATAATACAACTGCTCTTCTGGGCTTTAGCTTTGGAGCAAGCTCTATGGCTCTCTTTGCAAAGGCCGGTGGCGGTATCTTTACAAAGACGGCAGATATCAGCGCTGACCTAGTTGGTAAGGTCGAGCTTGGTATTCCGGAGGATGATCCAAGAAATCCGGCAGTTATTGCAGATAATGTTGGCGATAATGTTGGTGATGTAGCCGGTATGGGTGCAGACTTATTTGACTCCAACGTAGCTTCTATGGCTGCAGCTCTTGTTATGGCAGCAGCACTGGATGGAGCCGGTAAAGGAGTAAACAACAGGGCAATGGTATTCTGCTATGCAGCAATTGGTCTGTTTGCTTCTATAATCGGTGTTATGACAGCAAGAATGAAGGAGGGCGGCGACCCTACCAGAGCATTGAACAGCAATACATATGTAACAACCGTTTTATATGGTGTCTTGACAGCAGTAGCAACCTGGGCGTTTGGTTTCGAATGGCGTATCTGGGGTGCAAGTGCAATTGGACTTGCGGTAGGTGTTGTAATCGGACTCGCCAGTGATTATTTTACGGACGATAAGAGACGTCCGGTACATCAGGTTGCGAAAGCCTGTGAATCCGGTCCGGCTTTTACGATTTTATCCGGTTTTTCTTATGGATTAATGAGCGCTCTTCCTTCCATGATCGGAATTGGTGTCTCGGCTCTTGCAGCTTATAAGCTTTGCTACCCGCTTGGCGGCGGAAGTGTAGAATATGCGATGTTTGGTATCGCTATGGCAGCAGTAGGTATGCTTTCTATCGTTGGTATGATCATATCGAATGATGCATATGGACCTATCGTAGATAATGCCAGAGGCCTTGTTGAAATGGGTAATTTGGGTGATAAAGCACTTGAAATTACCGACTCTCTGGATAGTGCGGGTAATACCGTTAAGGCTGTTACCAAGGGCTTTGCAATAGGAGCTGCCGGACTTACGGTAATTGCACTTTTAGGAGCATTTATGAGTGAAGTTAATGCCGGTATCGATGAGATCAATAAAACAGTCGAGAGCGGAGGTAAATTATTAGAGCATATCACCGGCTTTGATGTAATTAATCCGGTAGTATTCTTTGGTTTGCTGATAGGAGCTGCAATTCCGGCACTGTTCTCAGCAATGCTGATGCTTGGTGTTGATCGTAATGCTCAGCGTATGGTTGCGGAAATTCATCGTCAGTTCAAGGAAATCCCAGGCCTTAAGGAAGGCAAGGAAGACGCTGTTCCAGAGTATGATAAGTGTATTGAAATTGCAACTACAGGTGCAATAAAAGAATTAATTCCTGCAGGCTTAATGACAATTCTGGCTACTCTTGTGGTAGGCTTTATTGGTGGCGTTCAGGCTATTGGGGGATTTATTACAGGTAATATCGTCAGTGGGCTGTTGTTTGCATTATTTATGTCCAATGCCGGTGGTCTTTGGGATAATACAAAGAAGTATATAGAAGCTGGGCATCATGGCGGAAAGAATTCTACAGCTCATAAATCAGGTGTCGTTGGTGATACCGTAGGTGATCCATTTAAGGATACTGCCGGTCCCTCGATCAATACTCAGATTACTGTAGTCTCACTGGTTGCATCCTTGACCGCAACAATTTTCCTAACCATTAATCTGTTCGGTTAAACATATTATGAAATAGTATAGGGCTGTCGCTAAATCATTTGGCGTCAGCCCTGTTCCAATGTTTTTGTTTAGAGAAATTACGTCCTATAAAATGAAGAGTGTACGTAGCATATTCTCTGTTCAATATCTATTACGGAAAAATATATACCGTCCTTACTTCCCCGTCCTGGTTGAATTCCTCAGTATCCCGGAATCCATAATTATGATAAATATGGCTTGCAGTATCATTACAGGGCATATAATCAAGTACTGCTTTCTTTGCAATTCCCATGGGAAAAGTTTTTATGTATTCCATAATTGTATCAAAAGCTTTCTTTCCATAACCACGTCCCTGAAAATTCTGATCAATCATAATTCTTCGAATTTCATAATAGCTTTCCTCCTTCAGCTTCTTGTAATAAAGAAGTGTAAAACCAATCATTGTATCATCATGATAAATTATCATTGGTTGTACTTCATATACTCCATAGGTTATATTCATATATGCTTCTGCAAAGCTGTAGAGATTACTTGCAACAAATCTTTCCTGTTCCTTAAGTACTGATAAATTAATACATTCTTTAAAATTAGTCCAGTCTGCTTGCGATAATCGTAGCATGTCTTTTTCTCCTTTGTAAATCAATATTCAAGTATTCAGATGAATTACATTTAAAAAATATTTATTTGCTCTTATTATTAAAAGTAAAAGAAAGTGATATGATTGTCAAGTCATGGAGTATGATGTATAATTAGATATGGGTACATATATAGTAGTATAAGTCACTTTTTAGGCACATATATTGTATGATAAATCACTTTATCGGTATATAAATAGTACAATAGTTTTTATAGGCATATTTATAATATGATAGATTACTTTAAGGGTATATTTATAACACGATAGCTCCCATTATAGGTACATATTTAATATAATAGCTCCTTATAATGGTACTTTGGAGGCACTTTATGAGAAAACAACTTCTTTCTATAATAGTACTGATCATCATAGCAATCTTTACTGTGGGCTGTAGCTCGGCAGAGCATTTTTATAAAGAAGGTAAGAAAAGCTTTAAGCATGGTAAATATGAGGCTGCGGCAGAAAGCTTTGATAAAGCAATCAAAGCAAATCCTAACAGAGCAGAATATCATATTGATTATGGTATGACCTTGATAGCACTGGGAAAATACAAGGAGGCACTATCTCAGTTTAAGGATGTTTATGTAAGCAAAGATATGTCAATTATTAAGGAGAATAACAAGAGAGCGCTACGTGGTTCGGGCATTGCTTATTATGATAGGAAGGAATATAAAAAGGCAGTGAAAGAATTTGATAAGGCACTTAATATTAATGAATTGTCAGACCTTAATGTGGACATATTGTATTACAAGGGAAGCTCGTTAAGAATCATCGGTTCCTATCAAGAGGCAATAGATACATACACAAAAATTCTTACCAGGGATAAGAGAAATGCTCTTGCCTATGCCGATAGGGCATTTTGTTATCAATGCATTGGTAGTTACAAGGAAGGTCTGGATGATTATGATAAAGCAATTAAACTGGATTCGGATAATTTTGAATGGTATTTTGGAAAATATAGACTGTTATTCAGCCAAGGGGATGAAGTCGGTGCAAACAATGTATTAACTGAAGCAGGGAAAATTAAGGTGAAGACCGTTGAAGATAAATACAATCAAGCTAAGCTGCATTTTTACCAGGAGAATTATGAAAAAGCGGTAAAAGAATTAGAGGAGAGTTTATCAGCCGGATTTAGTGAAGCATATTATTATATTGGAGAAATCTATCGTATCAAAAAGGACAATAAGAAGGCGGTAGACTATTATGAGAATTATATTAAAATGGGAAAAGTACTTACACCTAATGTCTATAATCAGCTTGCTGTCTGCCTAATGAAGCAACAGGAATATAAAAAGGCCATTAAATTCCTGAAAAAGGGAATGGAATTTAATCATTCGGAAACATTACAAACATTCAAAAAGAATGAGATTATTGCTTATGAAAAACTGGGTGATTTTGACATAGCAAAGAAGAAACTGAAGTCTTATTTGAAAAATTACCCAAAAGATAAAAATGCTACACAGGAAGCAGAATTTATAAATTCTAGATTAATGAAATCGGTAACGAAATAATGGGACGAGACTGGTCCCAAGTGGAAGATGGGAGACAACTATGGCACAAATGTTTGAAATAAAGGAACAGGAGGAACGTTTTGTTCTGGTAGGAGTTGCTTCATCAGAGAGTGATGATACCTCGGAATCCTTAGATGAGCTGGAGGAACTTGCTGCCACCGCAGGAGCGATCACGGTGGGGAAGATTATACAGAACCGTGAAAGCGTACATCCGGGTACTTATATAGGGAAAGGTAAGATTGATGAAGTTCGGGAGTTGGCATATGAGATGGAAGCAACCGGTGTAGTATGTGACGATGAACTGTCTCCGGCGCAGCTTAAGAATTTGGAGGATGCACTTCAGATGAAGGTGCTTGACCGGACTGTAATTATACTTGATATTTTTGCAAAAAGAGCTACTACCAGAGAAGGTAAAATTCAGGTTGAGTTAGCGCAATTAAGATATCGTTCCACCAGATTAATTGGTCTTCGAAATTCGTTATCAAGGCTTGGAGGAGGTATCGGAACCAGGGGTCCCGGCGAGAAGAAGCTGGAGGTTGACCGTCGTTTAATTAAAGACAGGATAACTTTATTAAAGCATGAACTTGATGAGGTTAAGCAGAACAGAGAAACTGCTAGAAGTCTTCGTAGTAGGAACCGCATACCTATTGTTGCTATTGTTGGATATACCAATGCCGGTAAGTCTACACTGTTGAATTATCTTACGAATGCCGGAGTATTAGAGGAAGATCAGCTGTTTGCAACGCTTGATCCGACTACGCGGAATCTGACATTAGAAAGTGGTCAGCAGATTTTGCTTACGGATACGGTAGGCTTTATAAGAAAGCTTCCCCATCATTTGATCGAATCCTTCCGAAGTACATTAGAGGAAGCAAAATATGCAGATATTATTCTGCATGTGGTTGATAGCTCGAATGCGGATGTTGACCGTCAGATGCATATTGTATATGAGACACTCAATCATCTTGGTGTTCAGGATAAAGTGATTATTACAGCCTTTAATAAGCAGGATAAACCCGAAGCTGATCAGGTAATCAGAGATTTTAAAGCGGATTATACGGTTAAAATATCTGCAAAAACAGGTGTGGATGTGGAAAAACTGTTAGAACTGATAGAAAAGGTTCTTAATGAACGTAAAATTCTAGTAGAACGTGAATTTTCCTATCAGGAGGCTGGAAAAATTCAGATAATTCGAAAGTATGGCCAGCTCCTAGAGGAAGAGTATCGACAGGATGGTATTTTCATCAAGGCGTATGTTCCAAAAGATATTTTTCAAAGTCTGAAATAATAAAATTTCAAGAGGAATAACCCAGAATATCGGTTATTATAAGCTGAATTTAAATAGGTCTTTATCACTAAATAAAATACTAGATATTGTGATTGCAATAAAAATATCGCATATATCTAGTATTTTTTATATTGACTATTAAGGAGCATTCTGGTACTATTGAAACATGAGGTCATCTTTAAATTTGTTACGAAAAAAATGAGTTTAAGACTAAATATGATGTGGGAAGGGAGCCAGTTACATATGATTAATGTTATTAAAAGAGACGGTCAGGTTGCCGAATTCAATCTAAAAAAAATCAGTGAAGCTATAACAAAGGCTTTTAAAGCTACCAAGAAGATATATACCGAGGAAATCATTGGATTGTTAGCGCTTCGAGTAACATCGGATTTTCAAACAAAGATTAAGGATGAAACCATACATGTGGAAGATATACAGGACAGTGTTGAGAATATTTTAGAACAGACCGGGTATACGGATGTAGCTAAAGCATATATCTTATACCGTAAAAATAGAGAAAAAATACGTAATATGAAGTCCACTATATTGGATTATAAGGAAATCGTGAATAGCTATGTACAGGAAGAAGACTGGAGAGTGAAGGAGAACTCAACTGTTACTTATTCCGTTGGTGGTTTAATATTACACAATTCAGGATCCATAACAGCAAATTACTGGTTATCTGAAATATATGATGAGGAAATTGCAAATGCTCACCGTAATGCAGATATTCATTTACATGACTTATCCATGCTGACCGGATATTGTGCAGGCTGGTCATTGAAGCAGTTGATCAAAGAGGGTCTTGGAGGAATTCCAGGTAAGATTACCTCTTCTCCGGCGAGCCATCTTTCAACTCTATGTAACCAGATGGTTAACTTCTTAGGCATTATGCAGAATGAATGGGCAGGTGCTCAGGCATTTTCCTCTTTTGATACTTATCTGGCACCATTTGTTAAAGTTGATAATTTAACTTATAAAGAAGTAAAACAATGCATTCAATCCTTTGTGTATGGAGTAAACACACCAAGTCGTTGGGGAACACAGGCTCCGTTCTCCAATATTACGCTTGATTGGACGGTTCCGAACGATCTGGCAGAGCTGCCATGTATTATTGGCGGTAAGGAGATGGATTTTAAATATAAGGATTGCAAAAAGGAAATGGATATGGTAAACAAAGCCTTCATCGAGATTATGATTGAAGGTGATGCTAACGGAAGAGGGTTCCAGTACCCGATTCCTACTTATTCCATAACAAGTGATTTTGACTGGTCGGATACAGAGAATAACCGTCTGTTATTTGAAATGACAGCAAAATATGGAACGCCTTATTTCTCAAATTATATTAACAGTGATATGGAGCCGAGTGATGTTCGTTCCATGTGCTGTAGACTTCGTCTGGATCTTAGAGAACTCCGTAAGAAGACGGGTGGATTTTTTGGTTCCGGTGAAAGCACCGGGTCCATCGGCGTTGTAACGATTAACATGCCAAGAATCGCTTATCAGGCAGAGGATGAAGCAGATTTCTTTGAACGTCTTGACCACATGATGGACATTTCAGCTCGTTCCTTACAGGTTAAGAGAGGTGTTATTACAAAGCTGTTAAATGAAGGATTATATCCTTATACAAGGCGTTATCTCGGATCCTTTGAAAGCCATTTCTCAACCATAGGGTTGATTGGAATGAATGAGGTGGGCTTAAATGCAAAATGGCTTGGTGGTGATATGACAGTTCCAAAGACAAAGGATTTTTCTGTTAAAACCTTGAATCATATGAGAGAACGTCTATCAGATTATCAGGAAATATATGGCAATCTCTATAATCTGGAAGCTACTCCGGCAGAGTCAACAACCTATCGTCTGGCAAAGCATGATAGAAAACGCTGGCCGGATATTAAGACAGCGGGTAACCCGGGAGATACCCCTTACTATACCAATAGTTCACATCTGCCGGTTGGATATACGGAGGATATTTTTGCAGCTCTGGATATTCAGGATGAACTTCAGACACTTTACACCTCAGGAACGGTATTTCATGCATTTCTTGGAGAGAAACTTGCGGATTGGAATACAGCTGCTAAATTAGTTCGAGCAATCGCTAATAATTATAAGCTTCCTTACTATACATTATCACCTACCTATTCCGTATGTAAGGCTCATGGATATCTTGAGGGAGAGCAGTATACCTGTCCTCACTGTGGAGAGAAAGCAGAAGTATATAGCAGAATTACAGGATATTATCGCCCGGTTCAGAACTGGAATGAGGGTAAGACCCAGGAATATAAGAATCGTAAGATTTATAAACCTGAGAGATTCAGAGCGATGCCGGATGAAAAACAAAAGAACACGGATAAAGCGGCCGAGGCTGCAATTCAGATGGTGGATGGCTTATACCTTTTTACAACAAAAACTTGTCCGAACTGCCGTATGGTAAAGGAATATCTTAAGGAGAGCAGCTATGCAGTTGTAGATGCTGAGGAAAATCCGGAATTGGCAAGAGAGTTCAGTATCATGCAGGCTCCTACCTTAGTAGAGATAAAAGATGGTACGATAAAGAAATATGTAAATGCTTCAAATATCAAACGTTTTGCTGAGGAACAGATGATCTGCCTGTAATTAGCAACAGGCATCGATAATTTTATTATATGCTTACAAGTATAACTGACATAGAATATCCGTATTGGATAGGACAATGGCCCATATCTAATACGGATATTTTGAGGAGAAGAGCCTACAAACTACGGAGGTAATCTTCTACAAACATGGAGGATAGGAAACATGAGTTTAGCAGATAACATTTTTATAACTATGTGCAGAGATATTCTAGAGAATGGTGTAAGTACGGAAGGTGAAAAGGTCAGGCCTAAATGGGAGGATGGTTCCTTTGCTTATACGATTAAAAAATTCGGTGTTATTAACCGCTATGATTTATCCAAGGAATTTCCTGCAATGACCCTGCGTAGAACCGCTCTTAAAAGCTGTGTGGATGAATTATTATGGATCTGGCAGAAGAAATCTAATAATATACATGATCTGAACAGTCATATCTGGGATAGCTGGACGGATGAAGACGGTTCGATTGGTAAAGCTTACGGTTATCAGCTTGGGGTAAAGCATAAGTATAAGGAAGGTGAGATGGATCAGGTCGACAGAGTCATCTATGATCTAATGAATAATCCTTACAGCAGAAGAATTATGACAAATATCTATGTACATCAGGATTTACATGAGATGAGATTATATCCCTGTGCTTATAGTGTGACTTTTAATGTAACAAAGAAAAAGGATAGTGATAAGCTGGTTCTTAATGCTATATTAAATCAGCGTTCGAATGATATCCTGGCCGCCAATAACTGGAATGTGTGTCAATATGCTGTACTGGTACATATGCTCGCCCAGGTATGCGGTTTTGAGGTCGGAGAGCTGATTCATGTCATCGCAGATGCACATATATATGACAGACATATTTCGATTATTGAGGAGTTAATTGAACGTCCGACTTATGAAGCACCAACCTTCTGGATAAACCCTGAAATAAAGGATTTTTATCAATTTACGGTGGACGATTTCAAATTACTCGATTACAAATATGGATCTAAGGTTGAAATACCTGTGGCTGTATAGAAATTAACGATGTAGCAGAACATGAACGTAAAAATGAAGATATAGAACAGTAATAGAAAGGTGATAACGAATGAATTTAATTGTAGCAGTGGATAAAAACTGGGCAATCGGTTATAAAAATCAGCTTCTTGTGAGTATTCCGGCAGATATGAGGTTCTTCCGCGATGAGACTACCAATAAGGTAGTTATCATGGGAAAGAATACATTGGAAAGCTTTCCGGGTGGACAGCCCTTAAAGAACAGGATAAACATCGTAATTGCCCTAGAGATGGATTATAAGGTAAAGGATGCTACTGTTGTTAATAGCATTGAGGAAGCCTTGGAGGAGGCAGGAAAATATAAAACAGAGGATGTTTATATTATCGGAGGCGCCAGTATTTACAAGCAGATGCTCCCTTATTGTGACGTCGCTCATATAACTAAAATTGATTATGCTTATCAGGCAGATACTTATTTCCCTAATCTGGATGAGATGGATGAGTGGGTATTAGCGGAGGAAACAGAAGAACAGACTTATTATGACTTAGCTTATACCTTCTGTAGGTATGAACGGAAAAAAGTACTTGAAAAAAACGTTAGGTAAGACTACTATAAATAGTATAAATTGTTACGGTAGCAGTTATCAAATTAATATGGAAAGCTGATATGCCATAATACGGTAATATAGAATTGACCTAGGAGGTATGCTATGAATCAGTTATACGCGGAAGTCGGAGTAAAAAGGAAGGAAACAGCAGCTACAATGTTACTTCGTGTTCTTATGATATTTGGGATTATTGTGGGGGTATTACTTTTATTCTTAGGAAGTTTTTTTACATTCATCGGAGTAGCAATCGCGTTAGTAATGCTTTTTCTTTTACCCAAGTTAAATGTGGAATATGAATATATATTTGTTGACGGAGAGATTGATTTTGACAGAATTACGAGTAAATCAAAACGTAAAACAATGCTCAGTATTGATATGGAGCAAATTGAAATAGTTGCTAAAATAGGATCTCATGCATTAGATAGTTATAACAATGGACAATATATAGTTAAGGACTTTTCTTCCAGAGATACAAACAGCAAACCTCATATCATAATTGCAAATGTTGAGGATAAGAGGTATAAAATCGCTTTTGAACCAAATGAGAAGTTCCTTTCTTCCATGAAGCAAAAGAGCCCAAGAAAGATTTCTCAAATATAGAGGATGGATGTTATTCAGGCGGTGATTCAATATTCAAGTATAATCCGAATATTGAATCGCCCTCTTTTTAAATACAGATCAGGGTTTTATTTACATTTATTCGTGGTTGACAATGATAGATTAATTGGTTATACTTTTAAAAATCTATTTAAAACAATTAAATTTATGAAAGTGAGGAGATTATCAAAATGGGTAAAATAATCGGTGAGGGAATTACATTTGACGATGTACTTTTAGTGCCTGCTTATTCAGAGTATATACCGAATCAGGTTGACCTGACAACATATCTGACCAAATCAATTAAACTGAATATCCCGTTAATGAGTGCCGGAATGGATACAGTAACAGAAAACCGAATGGCAATCGCTATGGCAAGACAGGGTGGAATCGGTGTTATTCATAAAAATATGTCTATCGAGGCACAGGCGGACGAAGTAGATAAAGTAAAACGTTCAGAAAATGGTGTCATCACCGATCCATTTTATTTATCTCCGGAGCATACACTGCAGGATGCCAATGAATTAATGGCAAAATACAGAATATCCGGTGTACCGATCGTAGTTAACGGAAAGAAATTAGTTGGTATTATTACAAATCGTGATTTAAAGTTCGAGACTGACTTTTCTAAAAAAATTAAAGAATCTATGACTTCAGAAGGCTTAGTAACTGCTAAGGAAGGAATTACACTGGAGGAAGCGAAAAAGATCCTTGCAGCAGCAAGAAAGGAAAAGCTTCCGATTGTTGATGCTGAGGGGAATCTGAAGGGTCTTATTACAATCAAAGATATTGAAAAGCAAATTAAATATCCGCTGTCTGCGAAGGATGATCAGGGGCGCCTATTATGTGCAGCAGCAGTCGGAATAACAAATAATATTATGGAACGAGTGGATGCGCTGGTAAATGCTAAGGTTGATGCTATCGTCATTGATACGGCTCATGGTCATTCCGCTAATGTTCTTAATACAGTAAGGCTGGTTCGAGACGCTTATCCGAAGGTTCAGATCATCGCAGGAAATATTGCAACCGGAGATGCTGCGGAAGCATTAATTAAAGCTGGTGTAGATGCCGTTAAGGTAGGTATCGGACCCGGATCAATCTGTACAACCCGTGTTGTTGCAGGTATTGGTGTTCCGCAGATTACAGCTATTATGGATTCCTATGAAGTAGCTAAAAAATATGATATTCCGATCATCGGTGACGGTGGTATCAAATACTCAGGTGATGTTACAAAGGCAATTGCAGCAGGTGCAAATGTATGCATGATGGGAAGTATTTTTGCTGGCTGTGATGAGAGTCCCGGAACCTTTGAACTGTTCCAGGGAAGAAAATATAAGGTTTATCGTGGCATGGGATCCATTGCGGCAATGGAACAGGGCAGCAAGGATCGTTATTTCCAGTCCGATGCCATGAAGCTTGTTCCGGAAGGCGTGGAAGGCCGCGTTGCTTATAAGGGAACCTTGGAAGATACGGTATTCCAGTTAATCGGCGGTTTAAGATCCGGTATGGGATCCTGCGGAGCAAAGTATATTTCAAGCTTACAGACAAATGCTAAGTTTGTTAAGATTTCAGCTGCTTCCTTAAAGGAAAGTCATCCTCATGA
>JAEWMT010000045.1 GCA_023393095.1 Bacillota bacterium | reverse complement strand
CGAGAGTACCTTTGATACTACCTCATTAAAGATTTTGGATTATTTGTTGGGAATTTATGAGATTCAAGAAATGGTTGATAGTACCCATTTTTCAAAAATATTTTCAAAATCACAAATATACTTAACTAAAAATATGTTAATAAAACTACTGGAGATCGTAGGTAATGCAGGTCTGACCCTTGAGTTATACGGTAAGATTTATACAGATGTTACCTTTAAGAAGGGGAATCCGACAATATCCTATCAGCTTACCCTTGAGGAAGAATCCATTGCCATAGATTATCAGGGTAAGGATGCCGTATTACCAATCACGGAGACCGGAGAATTATTGTTCTATGATGGAGTAATCTATCTTCCGGACAAGAAATTTATCCGAAATTATAAGCCATTTTATAATAACTTCGGTAAAGATAAAGAACCTCTTGTTTTTCACGGAGAAAGTAAGACAAGCTTTTTGGAGTATGTCCTACCAAGGATCAGCGAAACCATGGAGCTTGATGTGCCGGAGGAATTGAAAAGCCGGTATATTACCTGTGATATGGAGGCTAAGATATATTTTGATAAGTATAAAACCAGTATCAAAGCAGAACTGAAATATAAATACGGGGATTATGAATTTAATTCCTTTGAAAATGCAGCCTCCGGTTCTTATATCGTCGTAAGGCAGAGAGAGAAGGAGGACGAAATAATCTCAGAGCTTCTTCAGGAAGGGTTTGTTCCTTATAAAAACTTCTATTTATTGAAGGATGAGAATAAGATTTATGAATTCCTTTCGGGAAGAATCATGGAGCTGGAAGGAAGAGCAATGCTTTTTTATTCAGAAGACTTTCGAAGGCTTGGAATCCGTTCGGCTGGAGGTTTTAAGGCAGGAGTCCGCATAAATAAGGAGTTCAATATGCTGGAACTGGATCTTGCCTTTGATGAGGTACCAAGGGAGGAGCTGAGGGAGCTTCTTCATTCCTTCCAAGTTAAGAAAAAGTACTACAGGCTAAAGAACGGCAGCTTTATTAATCTGGAAGATAAGACAATTGATGAAGTATCCCATGTTCTTGCTACTTTAAATGTCAATGAGAAGAAGCTAAAAGAGGAATCCCTTCTGATAGCAAAGCATCATGCAGCCTACCTGGATAAAGCATTTTCTGACCGGGAATTTTTATTTGAAAGAGATAGAGACTTTATGGCTTTGGTAGACAAAATCTCGAATCCGGCTAAGACGGAATATACTCTGCCAGAGGGGATTTTAGCCGAGCTAAGGCCTTATCAGCTGACCGGTTATAAATGGCTAAAAACTTTAGCGAATAATGATCTTGGCGGAATCCTTGCTGATGATATGGGTCTTGGTAAAACCCTTCAGTCCATTGTATATATTGTTTCAAATAGAAATAAGGAAAACCGGGTTCATACCTTGATCGTATGCCCAACTTCATTGATATACAATTGGCAGGATGAGATAGAGAATTTCGCACCTGATCTAAAGGCTCTGGTAATTACCGGAACACCGGTGGAACGCCAGGAAATGATAGCAAAATATAAGGATTATGATGTTCTCATTACCTCTTATCCATTAATTCGAAGGGATATAGCTTTCTACGAAAAAATTGATTTTCATACCGTTTTCATTGATGAGGCACAATTTATTAAAAATGATTCCTCAATGAACGCCAAATCGGTAAAGAGACTAATTGCAGATCATCGATTTGCCTTAACCGGTACACCGATTGAGAACAGTCTATCAGAACTCTGGTCAATCTTTGATTTTATCATGCCAGATTATTTAAACAGTCATACAAGGTTTGTGGAATTATATGAAAAACCGATTCTCAAGGAAGATACACAAGCTCTGAGTGATCTGCATCAGCATATAGCACCTTTTATCCTACGCCGTATGAAGAAAGATGTACTAACAGAATTACCGGATAAATATGAGAGCAAGATGCTTACAGAATTATCAGAGGGTCAGAAGCTAGTATACCTATCATTTCTTGAAAATATCAGAAATGAGCTTCATTCCGAGATTGAGGAGAATGGTGTGGAGAAGAGCAGAATGAAAATTCTTGCCGCACTTACAAGACTTCGCCAAATTTGTTGCCATCCGTCAACCTTCCTAGAAAACTATCAGGGCGGAAGCGGAAAATTGGAGCTTTTAATGGAGCTTATTCCTGAAGCAATTGCAAATGATCATAGGATACTGGTATTTTCCCAATTTACTTCAATGTTGCGGTTGATTGAAAACGAACTGAAGGATTTGGAAATACCGTATTTCTATCTGGAAGGAGCAACACCAACACAGGATCGAAGTGATTATGTAAAACGTTTTAACAACGGAGAAGGAAAGGTCTTCCTGATATCATTAAAGGCCGGAGGAACGGGACTTAACCTAACCGGAGCTGATACGGTAATCCATTACGATCCATGGTGGAATCCCGCAGTTGAGGATCAGGCGACTGACCGTGCTTACCGTATCGGACAACAGAATAAGGTTCATGTGATGAAACTGATTACTAAGGGTACGATTGAAGAGAAGATATTCAAGCTTCAACGTAAGAAAAAGGAACTGTCCAATTCCGTTATCAGCTCTAAAGAGGTCTTCATCAATACGTTATCCAGGGAGGAACTTGAAGAGCTGTTTACACCGATGTAATTAATATAAAGATTACTATAATTCACAGAAAGGGAACGCAGACTGAATTAAAGTCCCTACTGCAACAACAACGGTTTTTATTCCGTTGTTGCTGTGCGGGTAAAGGGGTATTAGAAATTAAATTCATCTTCCCATGCAAAGTAAGCAGATTGCTCTAAACTGTTTGGCCAATGGCTGCACCATTCAGGTACACCAGGAGTTTCTATCCGGTCAAGGCTCGGCGTATATGGCTTTATGTCTAGAACGGGGGTATCGTCATTTGCGTCTATATACGCTATTTGAATAAGCCCTTTTTGATAATCTATATATATAATTTCTACTGCGGTTAAAGCAATCGGGTTGGGGCGAATAGGTGACCTTGTGGCGAAGATACCCATTGTAGCTGGTGCCTTTTTATATGGCTGCGGTGTTTGAAGTGAGTTCCTAGCCTTTTCGTTATCAAAGTCACTGAACCACCATATAACGTTGATATGGCTAAAGCCCTCCAACGCTTTCATAGCAGGGATATACTTTGATTCGATTTCAATAAAGGTGCCGTTTTCGGTATTTTGGATTTTTCCAATAGGAAATACCTTAAAATCAGTCATGTGTTTTTCCTCCAATTCGTTATTTTAAACGCAGTATAAATTCTCACATCATGTGAGAGTCAATAGCAAAATGAAGAACGAAATAAAAAACGTCCTGCAATAAGTGCAAGACGTTAGATTAGTTGTTTTCCAAAGGGATTTGAATTTCAATTAAATATTTTTCTGGGTTGCTCTCATTCCAAGGTCCGCGATGTACGATTTGTCGGTTTTCACCGGTCATCCGATATTGACTATTCTTTTGCAGCCATTCTGCAAAGGCTAAATACGCTCCCGCGATATTAGAAAATTTCCCGTATACCATTGTGCAAGCCATTATTAGTATGGGGTTGGTAATTCGATATGTAAATTCGCCGATATTTTTACCAATTATCTTCACCGGTACGCATAACTCTACATCAACATCTTGTTCTTTATATTCTGTGTCGTGGTAAATGGTAAATGTTTCACTTGACATAGAAACTTGATTTTTCGTTGCAAAAGATGATAGCTCTTTCCACAATTCGCCTTCTGCAAAATATGTAGGGATAACCCGTCTTAATGAAAGCACTTGATATGCAGGAATTGACTTTATTAAAATATTATAGTGAAATTCATTTCTGTTACTTTGAAGCTCTTTTTTTGCAAGCTCTATTTTCCTTAATTTATCTTTTTCTAATTGTATCGCCTGTTCAATTTCTTCATACTTTTTATCAAGCTGCTCTACAATAAAGCAATCATCTTTATTATTAAGTACTACCGCAATTTCTGCAACATTAAATCCACTATCACGAAGATAGATAATTTTATTAAGAACAGGTATTTGTTCAATGGAATACATTCGATAACCTGTCCACGGGTCAATTTGTGCGGGCTTTAAAAGTCCCATTTCATCATAGTATCTTAGCATTCTAATTGTTACTTGTGTCAGTTTTGAAAATTCGCCAATTCTAAACAATATAATGTTCCTCCTGCTAATCAACTATCTCAACATTAGCTTTTATCAATTTCTCTCTTGTTTTAGAAAAGCGTTCCTTGTTCTTTATCCCAATATAATTCAAAGGAAAAACAACTGAAAACCCTAATTTTGAAGCGTCTACCGCAGAGGAAGCAACGCAACAATTTCCGTCAATACCAATTACTTCTATTTTGGATATTTGGTTATTTATTAGCATATCCAATAAATTAGCATTATCAAAAATACTCGATTTCGTTTTTTCAATAATGAAATCCGATACAACAACTAGCCCTTCCACAAAGTCCGAAACATAAGGCTTCTTATCACGTCTACCTATGTTTTTTACATATATGATAGCCTCATTTTGTTTTACTGCAATCGCTATTCTTTCATTCATTCTATTAATAAGTAAATCGGGATAATAGTCATATTTACTTTTTCCCCCTATGTAATCTGCTTGCATATCGATTACAATTAACGCGGTTTGAAGTTGTTTCATCTTATAACCTCCTCAGTATAATGGTACCATAATTATACAGGACTGATGGTAGTACGACAAGGCGTTATAGATTTAACCGAACAATTTTAAATATTTATACTTTTCATAACCGTATTTCTCAACACGAGACCTAAGGAAGTTGCTAATGCAAGCTTTACAAGATCTAATGGTATATAAGGAAATACACATAACGATAGGGCGGAGTAGAAGCTGTTTCCCGTTATATGGCAAAACCATAACGTTCCAAGTAAATAGCAGAGGATTAAAGCAATCAACATACCTAAGACTAATGCGAGAACTTTATATTTTTTAATATACTTATAAAACATTGCTACAATAAATGCCATTAACGTGTAGGACATAAGATATCCGCCGGTAGGGCCAAACAATTTTGCCGGTCCGCTTCCAAACCCTGAGAAAACCGGGACACCACATAAACCTATTAAAAGATAGGTAATGACTGCGAGGATGGAATATCTCGGAGGCAGCACAGCACCTGTAAGAAATATGGCAAAGATTGATAATGTAAATGGAATGGGCTGTGTTGGTATCGAAAAGGGAGACAGTACACAGATCAAAGCTGCAAACATACCTGTCATAACCATATCAATCGTTCTGATTTTATTGGAATTAATTCTAGAGAGTTGATTTGTATTATTCATAATTGTTTATATCAATTATTTTAAAATAACTGATACATTTCCTTTCATAATGATAGGTATTTTTAGATAATAGTGAAACTATTTGATTTTATTATAATATAAAATCTAAAATATTCTTTTGCATCTTAAGCTTTCTTCGGGTTTAAACACCACTTCGAAATAGTATTTATAATTTAAAAAATATCAAATATAAAATATCAATTATCAAGTATTAAATATCAAATATCAATTATGGCATCTGTTTAAAAGTTTACATAATAATATTATGGTTATATATTATTAAAAATACAACAATATAGCAGAGTAGTGTGAAATAAAGCTACTCAATAATGTAATATACTAAGCTTTAACCGGCCTTACGCTGACTTCACCGGAATTAAGAGCTTCTATTGTGTGGTCTTCATATTCTACAACCAGACGCGCTTTATTATCGATATCAATCGCTTTGGCCGGAATAATATTACTTCCTTTCAGAACAAGAATATCTTTATCAATTAAAAAAGAGCGTTTGCGATATTCATCGATATAACATCTGTCTGTCAGGCAGTTAAGACTATCGGAGAAATAATTCAGTACTTGCGCAACAAGTATCGAGGTGATTGGTGCATTGTTTGGCTTGTCATGAAATAATGATCCTGCAATTTGTTTGATTTCGTTCGGAAAATCCTTTGTGTCAATATTGATTCCAATTCCTACGACAGCGTATTCAAGCCCACCATTCTCAAAATTCAATGAAGCCTCGGTTAGTATACCACAAACCTTTTTATCGGCAACAAAAATATCATTCACCCATTTGATGGATGCTTCTACACCAGCTACCGCTTCGATTGCTTTTGCGACTGCAACTGCTGCAGCAGTAGTGATCAATAGGGAATCCTCAAGGTTAAGCTTTGGTCTTAAGATTATGGAAAAATAAATACCTGAGGTGTCAGGAGAGTAGAAGTTCCTTCCCATACGGCCCCTTCCTTCTGTCTGTTCTCTTGCAATCACTACCGTGCCTTCTTTTGCTCCCTTTGCAGCCAACTCTTTGGCTAAGGTATTTGTAGAGGTCACGCTTTGATGAACCTCAAGAGCAAAATCAGTTGCTTCACCTTTTAAAAACGGGGTGACACTTTCAGCAGATACAATATCATTATTGGTAAGCAGGCAATAACCTTTGTTTGTTACAGCTCTGATATTATAGCCGTCCTTTTGCAGGGTTTTCACAGCTTTCCAGATTGAGCTTCTGGTGACATATAGTTCATTAGCAAGTCTAGCTCCGCTAACGGACTGTCCTCTGTTTTCTTCCAATATCTTTAATACCTGTTGTTTAACGTCCACGTTATCCTCCATTTCTGTCTTTCGAGTAAATTAATTTCTGTCTATTAAGTGAGTCAAATTCTACCTGTCGAGTTAGTTAATTAATATGTATGGCTTCTTGGCTATAGTTAAGCCTATAATGACGTGAGGTGATTATGTGAGTAAAGCAAAGCTAAAGTCATAGAAAACCAAGACATACATGCAGTACATCATTTTTGAAATTAAGCTATAAGTCTGAACTGTAATAGTTTTTGGTCTAAAGAATATATGCATATAATTTCTCTTTCTGATTGTCTAGTATACCATAACAAAAATGATTGTCAACCCATACGTATATAAGAGTCGACAATCATTATGTTTTATATTTTTTCTATATTCTTTTTTTATTCTGCATCCTCATCAAATGTATTCGTATAAAATTCATCAATCAAGCGATCCAGATATGCTAAATTCTGTGGACCAAATTCTTTAATTAACTTCTCCTTGATAACATCATTATATCGGATATAATTTGCTTCTTCCGAAATATCATCATTATGGATAGAAGCCAAGAAGCTTTCCGTGATATTTTCTTTCAACCAATCATTAATTTCTCCGGTCAGTTTGTTTTCAGTATCAATTTCAGAACGTACTTTTTTGGCTTTTTTATTGGTGGATATGCCAATATAGATGAATGCCAGGAATACAAGACCCATAACGATATTCGGAAGCCAGCCATTTAGCAGGGACAGGAATCCCGTTATATTTAATAAGACAAAAGCAACCCCTGCGATTCCAAACAGTAGGAATAGGAATACGGTTCCGGATAAGTCTTTATATTCATCCGCTTTCATGACATAGACAGAAGTATCCAGGGTCTTATCATAGACTGCTTCATCATTAGCATCATCAACAATTGGATTATTGGAATCTTCTTCATCTATCTGTGAATTTTCATCATCTGATTCTAATTCATAATTTTCCTCAGAATCATCAAAAGTCTCTGTATTCACATCAGAATCCAACTTATTAGCGGCGTTTTCAAAAGCTTCCTGCATCTGCCGTTCCTGTTCAACCGTATAGAAGGCTTGATATAACTTTTTCGCATCCGTTTCATATTCCGGAGGAATGGATAATGTATATACTTCGTATTCCTCATCATAGGTTACTTCACAATCCAGTTCAGAATATTCAAAGAATTTAGCAAGTTTATCTAATATTTTTTTATCCTCTGACTGAATGAATGGAACAAATTCGATCTTTGCATCCTCCAGTTGATCTACCAGAGGGACCTTACAGTCCTTGCATTCGGTAAATCCTTCCTGATATTCTGCTTTACATTGTGGACACCAAGGCATAATCTCAACTCCTATCTTATAATATAAGAAAGTTTCTACATCTAATATTACTGATATTTCCATTCCTTTATTAAATATAGATTTATAATCCAAGCTTAATCCAAAAATCAAACTTCATGCCCGGTTTAATAAAATAGTAAAAAGGATACGCATGAAGTAATAATACTTATTGTACGTTAAAACGATGAAAGGCTTTTTTACCTTTTTTGACAAGAAGATAACCTTCACTGTTAAAATCATTGCTCGAAAATACTTTATCAAATTCAGTAACCTTTACATCATTTACAGTTACACCACCCTGTTGAATCGTACGTCTGGCATCAGAGCGGGAAGCTGCTAATTTGGCATCACACATTAAAGATATCAAATCAATACCCTCTGCAAATTGAGAAGCAGGATAGGAGGTTGTAGGAATATCCTCGGATTTCATATTTCCTCCGAATAATGCTCTGGCAGCTTCCTGTGCTTTTGTAGCTTCTTCTTCACCATGTACAATCTTAGTTATTTCGAAAGCCAAAACTTCTTTCGCATGATTGATTTCTGCATCCTTCAGTGCACCGAGTCTTTTGACTTCCTCCATCGGAAGGAAGGTGAGAAGACCAAGGCATTCCTCCACCTTAACATCCTCAATATTTCTCCAATATTGATAGAACTCGTAAGGACTTGTCTTATTCGGATCCAACCATACTGCGCCCTTCATGGTTTTACCCATTTTGACACCTTCACTGTTTGTCAGAAGCTTTAAGGTAAGACCGAAGGCAGGTTTTTGCTCCTTACGGCGAATCAGATCAACACCGCCAAGAATATTGGACCATTGGTCATTACCGCCTAATTGAAAGGAACAGCCATATAATTTATTTAATTTCCAGAAGTCATAGGACTGCATCAGCATATAGTTGAATTCAAAGAAGGTAAGTCCTCTTTCCATACGCTGTTTATAGGATTCTGCGGTAAGCATTTTATTTACAGAGAAATGGATTCCGATTTCTCTTAAAAACTCTACATAGTTCAAATCTAAAAGCCAGTCTGCATTATTTGCAAGGACAGCTTTGTCATCACTAAAATCGATAAATTTAGAAAGCTGTCTTTGAAAGCATTCTGCATTATGGTCAATGGTTTCCCTTGTCATCAAGGTTCTCATATCGGATTTACCGGTAGGATCGCCAATCATGGTTGTACCGCCGCCTAATAATGCGATTGGTCTATGTCCGGCTTTTTGCATATGCATCATGGCCATGATAGTAAGAAAATGACCTGCGGTAAGACTGTCTGCTGTTGCATCAAAGCCTATATAAAAGGTAACGGATTCCTTTCCTAATATTTCACGGATTTCCTCGTGTGTTGTCTGTTCAATAAATCCGCGTTCCTGTAGTATGTCATAAACATTGGTAGACATGTTATTCCTCCTTAAACTTTGAAATGATGTAGGTATAAACAGCATTTCATAAATATCTAAATGAACTAAAGACATTATAAATGAAATCATTGGATATTTCAATTAGAAATGAAATTCAATCTTTTATTAATTGTAGGATTACAATACATGTGTTACATTTCATAAAAATAAATAGCGAGAAGTTATTCCCTTTTGTGTTATATTTGAATCACCACAAAACAAATCAACCGAAAGGGGCTTCTCGCTATGGCTAGTATA
>JAEWMT010000033.1 GCA_023393095.1 Bacillota bacterium | reverse complement strand
CTATTGTTGTACCCAATTCAAGCATTGCATTCGTTAAAGCTTCATCCACTGTCTTACCAGTTATTTCTCTCCAATCCATGCGAACTATCCCCCTTTTAAATTTTCTTATTTTTAAGAAGATTTGCTATCTCTGAGATACTCTTTGGTGCAGCTGAAACTTGATTATCTGATTTGTTATCATCTGTTAAAACTTCTTGTGAAGAATTCTGATTTTCACTTTCATCAGTTTTATCTGTACTATTTTCCTTCTCAGACACAGTACTCTCTATATTTTTTGTTTGTCTCTTTGCTAATTCCTGTAAAGACATACCACTACTTAAAGCTTCTGTCTTATGCTTCTTCTTTGCAGCCTTAGCAACACTCTTTTCAATTAATTCATCTACATCCATTTTGTCCAACATTTTGTTAACAAAAAACTGTTGAGCAATCATAAATACACTGGTTGCAATCCAATATATACCAATACCTAATGGAAACGTTGCACAGAAGAAAAGCTGCATAAGTGGCATTACATATATCATTGAATTCATTGCAGAAGCAGCCGGATTATCATTATTATCCTTGTTTGGTTTAATTTGAACCTGCTTACTCTGTACAAATGATAAAATTGCAGCTACGATTGGTACTAAGATACCGGGGAATTTCCAACCAGGCGTATTGGTAATATTCATTCCAAAGAAAGTATTTGCATGATTTATATTACTATAGGCACTCGTTATTGAATCTTTTAGTGTAGGTAAATCATTTGCTAATTTTTCCTGCGCCGCAGTTCCTATATTAGATAATATATGAATAATACCACTAATTGAATTATAGTCAGATTTTGCTAATCTTGAATTTGTAGCGGCAGCAACCTTTAAAGCTGCTTCATATCCTGGTACATTATGAATTTGTCCAGCAATTGTTTCATACATATCTTTAATTTGCCCTACATAAGCAGGGATATTTTGAATTACTGAATATAAAGCAAACATTAAAGGCAGTGTAATTAATAACGGAAGACACCCAGATGTTGGGTTTGCACCATACTTTTGATATACAGCCTGCGTCTCTAACTGTTGCTTTTGTAAGGAAGCCTGATCCTTCTTACCTTTATATTTAGCCTGAATCTTCTGTAATTCGGGATTCATTCTAGCTGATAATTTGGTAAACTTCTGCTGTTTAATCGTTAACGGGAGCATTAAAGCTCTTACGATAAAAGTAAATAAAATAATTGATAAGGCTATATTCTGTATTCCAAATAAATTAAAAAACTTGAATATCAAATCCATGATTACGCCTAATGGACTTGCAATTGGTTCCCATATTCCGGCATTTTTTGTTAATAAAGTAACCACCTATATTTTCCTCCTTAGAGCCACCTTACAAGATGCTCCGGCAAGCCGTTTCTCTTGTCATAAAATATTATAAATATACAGGAAATAAGCAACTAGCCTTCCTGTCTTCGATTAAGGAACAGGGTCATATCCTCCCTTATGAAAGGGATGGCATCTCAAAACTCTTCTCACAGCTAAATATGTTCCTTTTAAAGCTCCATATTTTTCCAGTGCTTCAATTGCATATAAAGAGCAGGTAGGTGTATAGATGCAACTAGGCGTCCTTTTAAGCGGAGAAATATATTTTCGATAAAATTTTACCATAAATATAATTGTTTTCTTAATAATCACTTCTATACTCCTACAAACTAAATTCTCTCTATTTGTTTCGTTCGTTATTAAACTACTTCATTTCCAATTTTATGGAGTTTAATCAGGTGTAGTAATGCACTCTCTATCTCACTGTAATTTTTTTCTCTTGCACCTACTCGTGCCACAATGATAATGTCTAATCCACTTAAAATGCTATCCTCAGATAATCGATAGCTTTCCCTGATCAATCTAGTTATCCTGTGTCTTACAACACTATTACCAACTTTTTTACTGACAGATATTCCAAGTCTGTTATAATTATTATTATTTCTTTTTACATACATGATCAAATATTTATTCGCATATGATTTTGCAGTCCGGTATATTTCTCTAAAATCTTCGTTTTTCTTTAACGATTCTGACTTATTCATTTTTGATAACCTTTTCTTAAACTAACTTTTAAATCGTCAAATTATAATACATATTATATAAAATTATTTTAAAAACAATTTCAGGCTATGTAACGAAAGCCCGACTTACAATCTCTTTTTATTTCTATTAATAAATTAATAGAAGAAAAGGTCACATAATTGCGACCTAAGCAGATAACTTCTTTCTTCCCTTTGCTCTTCTTGCAGATAAAACCTTTCTGCCACTTGCGGTTGCCATTCTTGCTCTAAAACCATGTACTT
The DNA here is from genome assembly GCA_023393095.1 of Bacillota bacterium. GTDB lineage: Bacteria > Bacillota > Clostridia > Lachnospirales > Lachnospiraceae > Mobilitalea. Next base: position 13,209 of record JAEWMT010000033.1, on the reverse strand, counting down.
TAGCGTGGGATCTTTTTTTCGGTTGGAATGTCATTTTCATTGCTTTGCACCTCCTTTTAACTGCACCGTGCAATTTTATAAGCGAATACTATCGTATAGATCCAATTTCATAATTTCTTAAAATCATTGGATTGTACATATCATACTGAAATGAAAGGGCAGTCCAATCCATTTTGTATGATATTTTGGAATATCACGTTTATTATATTCGTAATGAAGAAATACGTCAAGTAAATATTTTCATTTAGCAAGTTATAAATGATTATTTAAAACCCTGTTTCTTCCTATATATATATTAAATGTTGATAATTTTGATTATTATGTGGATAAGTTGTTACATTAAAACTTATTTTTAATGTCGTGGTGTAATTTTATGCACATTACGATAGTGTTTATAATGTTTTTTTCTTTGTCCACATATTTCACATATCTGTTTTAAAAATAAAGAATAGCATATTGACCATTGAAAATTTAATAATTTTGTTATAATATATATCTATGTGAGTATTAATGGAGGCAATAATGAAGAATTTAATTCAATCAAAATGGGATGATATTTTAAAATATTTGATTTCTGAATATGGTATTACAGATGTATCTTATACTACTTGGTTAAAACCACTTAAAGTATATGATGTAAATGATCATGTAATTACCATCCTAATTAACGATGAGCGTATCGGGCCTCCTAGTATCAATATAATTAAAAATAAGTATGAATTACTATTAAAGGTATCGATTGAAGAAATAATGAATGAACAATATGAAATTAAATTCATTCTAAAAAGCCAAATAGATTCTTTAGAAAAAGCAGCACAACCTGTTACTGTTAAAAAGAAAAATATTGGTCCAACCTTTTTAAATGCAAGATATACCTTTGATACTTTTGTTGTTGGAGGTAATAACGAATTTGCAAGAGCAGCTTCATTAGCCGTAGCAGAAAATCCGGGGGAAATTTATAATCCTCTTTTTATTTATGGTGGTGTAGGTCTTGGTAAAACCCATCTTATGCATTCGATTGCACACTTTGTATTGAATCAAAATCCGGATACGAAAGTACTTTATGTGACCAGTGAGAAGTTTACGAATGAATTGATTGATTCAATTCAGAAAAATACAACTACCCAATTTAGAGAAAAATATCGTTCAATTGATATTTTACTAATTGATGATATTCAATTTATTATAGGTAAGGAAAGAACTCAGGAAGAGTTTTTCCATACCTTTAATACCTTACATGAATCCAAGAAACAGATCATCATATCCAGTGATCGTCCTCCCAAAGAAATGCTTACTTTGGAGGACAGGCTTCGTTCTCGTTTTGAACATGGTTTGCTTGCAGATATCCAGTCTCCTGATTATGAAACCAGAATGGCCATTTTACGAAAGAAAGAAGAGCTTGATGGTTTAAAAATTGATGAGGATGTAATGGGCTATATTGCTACTAATATTAAATCAAATATTCGAGAGCTGGAAGGTGCCTTAACTAAAATAGTTGCATTTTCTAGATTGAAAAAAAGAGAACTCAAACTTGATTTGGCACAGGAAGCTCTCCAGGATATTATATCACCAAATGAGAAAAAGGTTATCACTCCGGAGTTTATCGTAGAAGTGGTTGCAGAACATCATAATATTACACCTGCTGATATCTTTTCTAAGGATAAAAGCAGAAATGTTTCTTATCCAAGACAGATTGTAATGTATCTCTGCCGTCGTTTGACTGATTTATCTGTAACTGAAATCGGGAAGATTCTAGGGAATAGGGATCACTCGACTGTTCTTCACGGATGTGACAAGGTTTTAACTGATATGAATAATGATGCTTCTTTACATAATACAATAGATGTATTAATAAAGAAAATTAATCCGGAATAGATCATTGAATGATCATCTATTATTTTCATAAAGATATCTATAAATAAGTGTTGATATACGGTTGATATCTAGTAGATAAAATGTTGATATTCTGTTAATAAAATAATTTTACAATATATGTATTTTATATATAAATACACTTTCCACATAATATAACATATATATTAACTTAGTTATCAAACGATAGAATCCTTTATTTTTCTTATCAAAATAAGGTTTTCAACAAATTCACACCCTATATTATTAATACTACTAAGAATCTTTTATATATATTTATCTATTTCACATGAAGGGAGTTTATGCACAGATGAAAATCCAATGTCAGAAATCGGATCTTTTAGATGGTGTTAATATTGTATTAAAAGCGGTACCTGTAAAATCTACAATGCCTATTTTGGAATGTGTGATTATAGAAGTTACTGATGAATGTATTAAATTAATAGCCAATGATATGGAACTTGGTATAGAAACCATTATTAAGGGAACTACAATTGAAAAAGGTATCGTTGCTTTAAATGCAAAAATATTTTCCGAGATTGTTAGAAGGCTTCCTGAGAATGAAGTATTTATTACAACCGATTCAAATTATATGACTGAAATTATTTGTGAAAAAGCTAAATTTTCCATATCAGGAAGATCAGGAGATGAATTTCCGAGTCTTCCAAAGATTGAAAAGGAGAATGCAGTTGTATTATCACAATTTACTCTGAAAGAAATAATTAGACAAACTGTATTTTCCATCTCTGATAATGAAAGTAATAAAATAATGACAGGTGAATTATTTGAGATTAATCAAAATGAACTGAGAGTAATTTCTCTGGATGGTCATAGAATCTCCATTCGTAAAATATTTATGAAGGATTCCTATGAAAATAGAAAAGTAATTGTACCTGGTAAAACTTTGAATGAAATCAGTAAGATACTATCAGGTGAAGCTTCTTCCATGGTTCAAATTTTCTTTACTGATAAACATGCATTATTTGAGTTTGATAATACGGTTGTTCTTACCAGATTAATCGAGGGGGAGTATTATAGAATTAATCAGATGCTTTCCAGTGATTACGAGACAAAGGTTACAATTAATAAAAAAGAACTCCAGAATTGTATTGAAAGAGCTTCCCTGTTAATACGTGAAACAGATAAGAAACCAATTATCATTGATATAAAGGATAATAATTTTGAATTAAAAATTAATACAGCGATTGGATCAATGAATGAAGAAATTGATATTACACTGGAAGGTAAAGATATCATAATTGGTTTTAATCCAAAATTTTTATTGGATGCATTACGAGTTATCGATGATGAAACGGTAGATATTTATTTAATTAATGCGAAAGCACCCTGCTTTATCCGAGATAAAGATCAATCATACATTTATTTAATTTTACCGGTTAATATTAATGTTGTGGCATAAGTATCTGGAAAGGAAGGTGCAGTATGCATCAAATTAAGTTAAGAGAAGATTATATAAAGCTCGGTCAGGCATTAAAAGCCGCCGGTCTGGTGGATTCCGGTGTTGATGCAAAAATAGAAATTCTAGATGGTAAGGTTAAGGTAAATGGAGCGGTAGAGCTGCAAAGAGGAAAGAAACTCTATGGTGGAGATCTTGTAGATTATCATGGAGAGCAGATTCAAATTGTAAAATGATAGTAAAAATATAAAATATCTTTTTAAAAATGATAAAGAAGGAAATGTTGGTGTAGGTATGATTGTAAGGTCATTGGAATTGAAAGATTATAGAAATTATAATAATCTTAACATACCTTTTTCAGATGGTACCAATATTTTATATGGGGAAAATGCCCAAGGTAAGACAAATATACTTGAGGCTATTTATTTATGCGGCACAACGAAATCACATCGGGGAAGCAAAGATAAAGAAATTATTAAATTTGATCAGGAAGAAGCTCATATTCGAGTGTTTTTGGAAAAAAATCAGATTTCCCATAGAATTGATCTTCATCTTAAGAGGAATAAAGCAAAGGGCGTAGCAATTGATGGTATACCGATTAAAAGACAGGGTGAATTATTTGGAATGTTAAATCTTGTTTTTTTTTCACCGGAGGATCTTTATATTATCAAAAACGGTCCTTCAGAAAGAAGAAGGTTTTTGGATTTGGAATTATGCCAGCTTGATAAAATCTATTTGAGTAATTTATCAAATTATAACAAGGTTCTTGATCAGCGTAATAACTTATTGAAACAAATTGGTTTTAATAGGAATTTATTGGATACACTTTATGTATGGGATGAAAAATTAATGGATTATGGACAAAGGATTATTGAATCCCGCCATAATTTCGTTATTCGTCTGAATGATTTGGTAAATCGCATACATAAGAAATTATCTGGAGGCAAAGAAGAGTTATTTCTTCAATATGAACCTAATGTAACTAAATCTAATTTTGAAAATAAACTTAAAAAATCACTTGAAAGAGATTTAAATTTAAAGACAACTAATATTGGACCTCACAGGGATGATCTAAGTTTTACAATTAATGGTATTGACATCAGAAAATATGGATCACAGGGACAGCAGCGTACAGCCGCGCTTTCTTGTAAGCTTGCAGAGATAGAATTGGTAAAATCAGTTATTAAAGACAAACCTATTCTTTTATTAGATGATGTATTATCCGAATTGGACAGACAGAGACAGAATCATCTTTTAGATAGTATCGGAGATATACAGACCATTATTACATGTACTGGTTTGGAGGAATTTGTTGGTTATAGATTTGACTATGATAAAATATTTCATGTGATAAATGGAATGGTAATAAATGAAAATGATACGGATAAGAAAATGGAGGTAAAATCAACCATAAAGACGGAGGTGAAATCCTCCATAAAGACGGAGGATTAAAAAATGAGTAATGAATACGGCGCAGAACAAATTCAAATACTGGAGGGATTGGAAGCAGTTAGAAAACGTCCGGGTATGTACATCGGTTCAACTTCTTCTAAGGGTCTGCATCATTTGGTATATGAGATTGTCGACAATGCAGTTGATGAAGCATTAGCAGGCTATTGCAATACCATTGATGTAACTATCAATGAAGATAACTCCATAACAGTTGTTGATGATGGCCGTGGAATCCCGGTCGGAATTAACAAGAAGAAAGGAATCTCTACAGTTGAGGTAGTATTTACTATTCTTCATGCCGGCGGTAAGTTTGGTGGTGGAGGGTACAAGGTTTCAGGAGGACTTCATGGTGTTGGAGCGTCTGTTGTAAATGCACTCAGTGAATGGCTGACCGTGGAAATCTGTGTTGACGGTAAAAAATATTTCCAGAGATATGAAAGAGGTAAGGCCGTAAATAAACTTGCAGAAATTGGTGATACAGACTGCAGGGGAACTAAGGTTACTTTCCTTCCAGATAAAGAAATATTTGAAGAGACTGTTTATGATTTTGATATTTTAAAGCAAAGACTACGGGAAATGGCTTTCTTAACAAAAAATATTAAGATAATCCTTCGTGATAAAAGAGCAGAAGAAGTATTGGAAAAGGAATTTCATTATGCCGGAGGTATTAAGGAATATGTTGAATATCTGAATCGGAATAAGGATCCTCTCTATCCTGAGATTATTTACTGTGAAGGTCAGAAGGATAGTGTATACGTTGAGGTTGCACTTCAGCATAACAATTCCTATACCGAGGGTGTTTACAGCTTTGTTAATAATATAACAACTCCGGAGGGAGGAACCCATTTAGCTGGGTTTAGGAACGCAATCACAAAAACCTTTAATGATTATGCAAGAGCTATGAAATATTTAAAGGACAGCGATACAAACTTAAGCGGTGAAGATATCAGGGAAGGTTTAACTGCAATTATCAGTATTAAGATTCCTGAGCCGCAGTTTGAAGGACAGACGAAACAGAAGCTTGGCAACAGCGAAGCAAGAGGTGCGGTTGATGGTATTGTGAGTGAGCAGCTGACATATTTTCTAGAGCAGAACCCTCAGGTTGCCAAGATGATTTGCGAAAAGTCGGTTCTGGCACAGAGAGCAAGAGATGCAGCAAGAAAAGCAAGAGATTTGACCAGAAGAAAAACAGCACTTGAGGGCATGAGTTTGCCCGGTAAATTAGCCGATTGTTCTGAAAAAGATCCGACAAAGTGTGAAATATATATCGTTGAGGGTGATTCTGCAGGTGGTTCTGCAAAGACCGCCCGTTCCAGAGCAACCCAGGCAATTCTTCCTTTAAGAGGAAAAATACTGAATGTAGAAAAATCTAGATTGGATAAGATATTAGTTAACAATGAAATTAAGGCAATGATTACTGCATTTGGTACCGGAATTTCTGATGATTTTGACATTTCCAAACTTCGTTATCACAAGATAATCATCATGACAGATGCGGATGTTGACGGAGCACATATCAGTACTTTGCTTTTAACTTTCTTCTATCGTTTTATGCCGGAACTGATAAAGCAAGGTTATATATATCTGGCTCAGCCTCCACTTTATAAAGTGGAGAAGAATAAAACGATCCGTTATGCTTACAGTGATTTAGAATTAAATCAGATATTAAGTGAAGTCGGCAGAGATAGTAATAATAAGATTCAGCGTTATAAAGGTCTTGGTGAAATGGATGCAGAGCAGCTTTGGGAAACCACCATGGATCCGGAACGCAGAATATTACTTCGTGTAACCATGGATGAAGAACAATCTTCTGAAATCGATGTTACCTTTACAACATTGATGGGCGATAAGGTTGAGCCAAGAAAAGAATTCATTGAACAAAATGCAAAATATGTTAAGAATCTAGACATTTAATTAATAATCTAAGAACCAAAGAAGCTAAGATATGGGTTAGAATAATGAAGCACATACCCGGAAGAAAAGTAAGGACATCTGAGATTACAGGTAGCTGGTAATTCCCGGAAAAGTTTGAACGGAGGAAAAGCAATGGATGATAATATCTTCGACAAGGTGCATGAAGTCGATTTGAGAAAAACAATGGAAACATCTTATATCGATTATGCAATGTCTGTCATTGCCGCGCGAGCCCTTCCCGATGTAAGGGATGGTTTAAAGCCGGTACAAAGAAGAATCTTATATGCAATGATAGAATTAAATAACGGTCCTGATAAACCGCATCGTAAGTGTGCGCGTATTGTCGGTGATACCATGGGTAAATATCATCCTCACGGTGATAGTTCTATCTATGATGCTCTTGTTAAGCTGGCACAGGATTTCAATACCAGATATCCACTGATTGACGGACATGGAAACTTTGGATCGGTAGATGGTGACGGTGCAGCTGCGATGCGTTATACTGAGGCGCGTTTAAGTAAAATATCCATGGAAATGCTTTCCGATATCAACAAGGATACCGTTAATTTTGTTCCGAATTTTGATGAAACTGAAAAAGAACCAGTTGTATTACCTTCTAGATATCCGAACCTTCTAGTAAACGGTACTTCAGGTATTGCGGTAGGTATGGCAACCAATATCCCGCCTCACAATCTGCGTGAGGTTATTAATGGTGTATTAAAAATAATAGATAATCATATCGAAGAGGATCGAGAAACAGATATCGAAGAACTTTTAGAAATTGTGAAAGGACCTGATTTCCCGACCGGCGCTGAAATTCTCGGTACGGCTGGAATTAATGAAGCATATCGAACAGGCCGAGGTAAGATACGAGTTCGTGCGGTTACCGATATCGAGGCAATGCCTAATGGTAAGAATCGTATTGTTGTTACTGAGCTTCCATATATGGTCAACAAGGCAAGACTGATTGAGAAAATCGCAGAATTAGTTAAGGAAAAGAAGATCGATGGAATTACAGAACTTCGTGATGAATCCGACAGAACTGGTATGCGAATTGTAATTGAGGTCAGAAGGGATGTTAATGCCAATGTCCTTTTAAATCATTTATATAAACATACTCAGATGCAGGACACCTTTGGTGTGATTATGCTGGCTTTAGTTAATAATGAACCACGTGTTCTTAATCTTTACCAGATGCTTGACTATTATCTGCAGCATCAGAAGGAAGTAGTAACAAGACGTACTAGGTATGATTTAAATAAAGCGGAAGAGCGAGCTCATATCTTACAGGGCTTGTTAATTGCACTTGATAATATTGATGAAGTAATATCTATCATTCGTTCCTCACAAAACGGAAGTATTGCTAAAGAACGTTTAATTGAGCGTTTTGGCCTAGATGAAGTTCAAGCGCAGGCTATTATAGACATGAGACTGCGTGCGTTAACCGGTTTGGAAAGAGAGAGACTGGAAGGCGAGTATGCAGAACTTCAGGATAAAATTGCAGAATATAAAGCAATCCTGGCAGATGAAAAGAAGTTACTTGGAGTAATCAAAGATGAGATTACGGTTATCCGTGATAAATATGGTGATGAGAGAAGAACTTCTATAGGCTATGATGAATTTGATATATCAATGGAGGATCTGATTCCAAATGAAAATACCGTAATTGCTATGACTAGGCTTGGTTATATCAAACGTATGACGGTTGATAATTTTAAGAGTCAGCACCGTGGCGGGAAAGGCATTAAAGGAATGCAGACCATCGAGGAGGACTTTATTGAGGACCTTCTGATGACTACAAATCACCATTTTATCATGTTCTTTACAAATAAAGGCAGGGTATATCGTTTGAAGGCATATGAAATTCCGGAATCAGGAAGAACAGCGAGAGGTACGGCTATCGTAAATCTGCTGCAGCTTCTTCCAGAGGAGCGGATTACAGCAATTATACCACTGAAGGAATATAAGAACGACCGCTTCTTATTCATGGCTACTAAGAACGGTATTGTTAAGAAAACTCCGATAAAGGATTATGAAAATATTAGAAAATCAGGACTTCAGGCAATAAATCTGAGAGAAGATGATGATCTGATTGAGGTTAAGTCAACAAATCACCTAAAGGACATTTTCTTGATTACAAAGAACGGTATGTGCATCCGCTTTAACGAAAGAGACGTAAGACCTACCGGTAGAACTTCAATGGGTGTTATTGGTATGACGCTCACCGGTGATGACGAGATTATCGGAATGCAGTTGAATACACAGGGAGAATACCTGTTAATTGTATCTGAAAACGGTATGGGAAAACGTACCAATATGGAAGAATTTACAACACAGCGCCGTGGTGGAAAAGGTGTAAAATGTTATAAGATTACCGAAAAGACAGGCGATGTAGTTGGAGTAAAAGCGGTTAATGAAGAAAATGAAGTAATGATTATCACAACGGAAGGTATCATTATACGTCTTATGGTAAGTGATATTTCAGTACTAGGGCGTATAACTTCTGGAGTTAAACTCATGGCAATTGATACGGAAACAGATATTACAGTTGCAAGCATTGCAAAGGTAAGAGAAAGTAATAATTCAGAGGAAGAATTAATTAAGAATCTGGAGAAAGAGCTGGATGAAGAAAATATGGTTATAGATCCAACGGATTATCCAGAAGAATATAATGATTATGAGGATTCGAACGAGGAAATTTCGGAAGTTATTAAAGAAGATATCATAGAAGAGGAAGAAACTTTGGATTCCTCTGACAGGGATTAATAATATTTTTAAACAACTTCAGCTGAAATGTTACACATAAAGAATTTGAAGTTAAAGCTGATATAACATATTATTAAGTTTAAAAAGCATATAACTTCATGGAGGTAACCGTGAGAAATATACACACCGACGAAATAATTATAAATATAAAAGAAATGTGCATCGAAGCCAACTATAAGTTGGCTTCTGATGTAGAAGAGAGAGTTAGAGGAGCCTACAATAAAGAAACCTCTGTACTTGGCAAGCAAATTTTAGATCAATTAGGAGAAAACTTGGATATAGCGGCTACAGAATCGATACCGATTTGTCAGGATACCGGAATGGCGATTATTTTTGTAAAGATTGGGCAAGAGGTTCATGTCGAAGGAATGAATCTTGAGGATGCTATTAATGAGGGTATCCGCCAAGGTTATAAAGAAGGATATCTAAGAAAATCAGTAGTTTCGGATCCGTTAATCCGTAACAATTCAAAGGATAATACACCCGGAATTATTCACTACGAGATTGTGTCGGGAGATAAGCTGGAGATTACGGTTGCACCAAAGGGTTTTGGTAGTGAAAATATGAGTCGGGTCTATATGCTTAAACCAGCAGATGGAACAGAGGGTGTAAAACAGGCAGTTCTTGAAACAGTAATGCTTGCCGGACCTAATGCATGTCCTCCGATTGTAGTAGGGGTAGGTATCGGTGGAAGTTTTGAAAAATGTGCATTTCTTGCCAAAAAGGCACTTGCAAGAAGTATGAATAAATCGTCTGAAATTGAACATATTAGAAAGCTGGAAGAAGAACTTTTAGAAGAAATCAATCAATTAGGAATTGGCCCTGGAGGTCTGGGTGGTAAGGTTACAGCTCTCGGAGTAAATATAGAGACTTATCCAACACATATTGCGGGATTACCAGTGGCAATTAATATTTGCTGTCATGTGAACAGGCATGTAAGCAGATTAATATAATCTGGTATACCATGATTATATGATATATGTCCAAGAAACATAATTCAAGCTGAAACTATTCAAAGAATAATTATATGATTGACAGATTAAAACTATAATCTTTTAAGTATGTAAAAAGATAGGATGGGTAACAATAAGATAATACTATCTGTTGATTATCCTACTTTTCATTCCTTAGGGAATTAATTTTATGCCACTTATGAAAGAGGAAATTAAATGGATAAATATATTAATACTCCACTGACCACAGAGAAAGTGGAAGAATTAAGAGCAGGCGATTATGTGTATATTACAGGAACCATTTATACTGCAAGGGATGCTGCTCATAAGAGAATGTATGAAATGATGAAAGAAGGAAAGAGTATCCCCTTTGATCTTAAAAATAATATAATATATTATCTTGGACCAACACCAGAGAGGGAAGGCCAGGTAATAGGATCTGCCGGCCCGACAACAAGCAGTCGAATGGATAAATATACGCCATTGCTGTTGGATCATGGTCTGAAGGGTATGATCGGAAAAGGCAAGAGAAACCAGGACGTAATTGATTCTATGATGAAAAATAAGGCGGTTTATTTTGCGGCGGTTGGAGGGGCTGGAGCTCTGCTATCTAAGAAAATCAAAGCTTCTAAGGTAATTGCCTATGATGATCTTGGGACGGAAGCAATCAGAGAACTTATCGTAGAAGAATTTCCAGTAATTGTTGTAATAGATTCTTTAGGTAATAATTTATATGAAATAGTGATGCAAAGCTGTTGACAAAAGAAAAACCATTTGCTATACTAGTTTTTGCCTCTGTGAAAATGATATAATCATTAGAAGAGGCAAAAAATTGAATACTTATTCCATAAGTTCAGTTTCTGGAGAAATACTCAAGAGGCCGAAGAGGCGCCCCTGCTAAGGGTGTAGGTCGGGTGACCGGCGCGAGGGTTCAAATCCCTCTTTCTCCGTTATAGATAACCTGTTTTACATTAGATGTAAAACAGGTTTTTTTCTTTCTTAAGTCCATGTTTGGTACGCATAAAAGTTATTGGAGAATTTACAATAACCACATCTTAAATTAGTTAATCACTAATAAATTCCTCAAAGAACAAGGCTTTATTACAATATCAGCAAGATATTTACAAGTAGTATAATACCATTGCACCGCCACATGCAAAATCGCATGATTGCAATGTAAGAGGTCATTGATGAATTGATCAGTTTACTCCCCGGTTCAAGTAAATTAAAATTGACTATTAACTTAGAATAACACTTCTACAAATCAGAATTCTGATATTAAGATTATAATCGGATTGAAAAATTATAATTAATTCCATTAAAACTATAAACTAAATATTCCAAATTAAAAGATGAATATAATAGAGTGCTTTAAATTTGTTCAGCTTTTAAGTTGAAATTGTAATATGACCAATGATGAATATTTTCAATTGATTTAAAACTTCCAGTATACTATTTTTTTATTTATATTTATAAAAGCGCCTATAGTATACATGCCTAAATAACAAGATCTTAAAAGATGAATCTTTTTAAATGCTTTTATATCTTATACAAATTGTATAATCAATTTATTAAATATTCCCAAGTACTCAGTCTTATATAATTTAATATTTTATAAAAAGTGGATATTGAAATTAGCTAACATCAGATAAAATAAAAAGAATATAAATAAATCATTTTTTCACCCAGGAAATTAATAAATATATTGGTAAAAAAATTAATTTTAGATGAAATTTAGGGTAGTCTTTCCGGATTGAGTGAATTGGTATATTATAATTATAAAAATCTAATTTTGAAGAGAGTCGAATAGAATCGAACAGTTAACTGACAAAATTAAAAAATTTTTATTGGATAATGGAGCAGACATCGTAGGAATTGGTGATCTTAGTATGATTGAAAGTAATAGCAGAAAAAACATGCCCTATGGAATATGCGTTGCAGTAGCAATTCCAACGGAAGTTATTGAAGGAATATCGAAAGCACCTACGGTTGATTACTTTAATACATATCATAAATTGAATGAAAAGCTTGATTTTTTGGTAACAAAAGGCGCCGAGTTCTTGATCGATTACGGCTATGAAGCATATGCTCAGACAAAAGCCGTAGTAAGCAATAATCAAACAGAATATGACACATTACTTCCCCATAAGACTGTCGCAACACGTGCCGGTATCGGTTGGATTGGAAAATGTGCATTATTAGTTACAAATGATTATGGAAGTGCAGTAAGAATATCTACAATACTTAACTTACAAATGCACCTCTTAAGATAGATTCGCCAGTAGACAAATCTTTCTGTAATGACTGTATAACATGTGTAAAAGCTTGCCCTGCAAAAGCGATAAAGGGAGTTAATTGGAATGTAGATATCCATAGGGAAATAATTTTAGATCCGATAAAATGTCGATATACAGCAAGAGAAATATCGAAAAAGTCAATAGAAAAAGATATAACCTTATGCGGAAAATGTATTTATATATGCCCATATACTCAAAAATATTTGAAAAGAGAGAAGAGGCTTATTAATAACGAATAAAAATGTAGATTAAATTATATTACAGATAAAAATAAGCTTTTTAATTTATAAAAGAATGTAGAAATAAGACGACTTTTTTATGACATTGTTTAATTTTAATATATTTTTTTAAAAAATAAAAAAATTTAATCCAAAAAGTTGTTGACAAAGGATTATAGCTGTGATATTATTATTTTTGCTGACGCGCTTGATACACAAAATAAACGAAAAAGTTATTTATCTGATAATTATAGCGCTAAAGCAAATGAACCTTGATAATTGAACAGTGAAACAACCCTGAAAATTCTAAAAACATGAGA
>JAEWMT010000019.1 GCA_023393095.1 Bacillota bacterium | reverse complement strand
TTCAGTTTTAAAAATATGTAATGCCTCTGCCCAGGCTTGCTTAAAATCTTCCTGCACTGCTGTCGTATTTTCAAACATTGATTTATTTATCTGTTGTTTATTAACTAATAACGGAAGATATCTTCTGTTTCCGGTACGATCAGTTAAAAAGTGTGTACTGTTTGTACTTCCGCATAAAACACATACCCTGGGTCGTTGTTCGGTTCGTCTGCCATAGGGGGGTCTGTAAGTATCCGATGTGGACGTAATAAAAGCCTTAATTGATTCAACTGCCTGTGCTTTTTTGACAGCAAGAAGCTCCGCTAATTCTACTATCCACATACCGCGGAGTTTTTCGGTTGCCTTATCACCATCAACGGTATTAAAATTGTCATTATACCAATCATCATTTCCGGCAAGAATTTTAAAAAATGTAGATTTTCCAACACCTTGTTCTCCAACAAGTACCGGCATATAGTCAAATTTGCATCCAGGATGATACGCCCGGTTAATAGCTCCAAGCATAAATAGCTTCATGACTTCGATTGAATACTTATCCTTTTTTACGCCAAGATAATCTGGTAACAAATTTTCAATATGCGGCTTACCATCCCATGACAGTTGTTCAAGATAATTAATAACTGGATTAAACTTATTTTCGGTTGTGACAATATTTAAAGCATGAAACACCTTTTCGACATTAGTAATTCCATAATTAGATTCTAAAAAACAAAGTAAATTACTATCATCTGAATTCCCCCATTCGCGATAATTATCTTTTTTATCCCATGGCAAACTTCCAAAAATCCATGGTGAATATGATAGCGTATTATATTTGATCTTTCCTGAAAGCCTATAGTCTAGTTGTAATATAGTTTTAGCATTAGAAATAGACTGGACTATTCTTCCATCTTCCTTAAAAGATAATATTTTTTTAACCTCTGTCGGCTGCGAATATGTATATTGACTGTGTACCTCTAATACATTACCTTCATTTACTTCTTTTGGTTCCGTAGTTTTCACCTGCCCCTTTTCCACTGCCTTTATGCAGCTGATATTGTGCCTCTTGGGCATCGGCTTTTATATTTCTTTAAAGTAACCTGTTTGCTCCCATACCAACTTATCCGGACAGAAATAATTCCATTCACTTGAACCATCTAATTTGATTGCATGTCCAAATGTTAATATTCCCTTCTGTAACCCATACCGAATATAAGAACTATCTTTCTGCGTAGCTTTTGCAATTTCAGTAATTGGCACATTCCTACCTGTGAACTTTGGTAAATTTACTATGTATTGAACAGGTTTAGTTCCTACTTGCAAGAAATCACCTACCTTTTGCTAATTCTTCAATTATAAAGAAAATTTTCCTTTTTTCTTCTAACGGCAGCTCTTTTCTTAACTTTCTTGAAAAATTACCGTCATTTAAGCCCAATGCATCGGCTATTCTCCATAGTTTTACATTCATTATTTTTGCCTTATCTCTAATGTCTTGGTTATTCATATAAGACACCTCCTTCTATATTTTGATATTGCAATAAATTGTTTTTGTTGTTATACTTATATTAACATAAATGATAAGTTTTATGAACATACAGTTTAACTATAACTTGTTTAAGAAAAGGGTGAAAAGATGCCGAAAAAGAAAGCTGACATAAACTTAAAACAAGGATTGCGTTTAAGTAAGGTTCGGAAAAGTAGAAATATAACGCAAGAAAGACTTGCAGAATTATCTGATTATTCAGTTCAAACAATATCAGGTATTGAAAACGGATCCAGAAGAATGACATTAGAAAGCGCAACTATATTCTCAAAAGTTTTAAATATAAGAAAAGAATATCTTATGTGCGAGGATGATTTTGAAACAGTAAGTAAAATTTTCATTAGTAAATATAAAAAAGATTGCAAATTAAGAGATGCTTTTCATACATTAATGACTTCATGTGGGTATTCATTTAATACTAGTGTTTTTCATTATGAATTAGACGGAAAAATTGTTGACGATACAATATTAGTTGATTTACCAATGGCATGGGAAGAAAACTATGTGCCTTATGAAAAAATAATAGATGAATGTAAGTTTACCACTCCGAATGGTGAAATAAAAATTAAATCAAACTCTTATGAAAAAATTCAAGAGGGAATTGATGCAATAGAAAATGAGTTGCTTGATTATTTAGAATTTAAACTTCAAAAACTAGCGGAAGAAGGTGAATCCTATGAAACTTCCTAACGGTTACGGTTCCGTTTATAAAATGTCGGGTAAGCGCAGAAACCCATATCGTGCCGTCAAGACCATTGAATTAGTATATGATGAAGAAAAGGACAAGATGAACCAGAAACGAGTTACAATCGGCTATTATCCAACAAAGCAAGCAGCCCTTCAGGCATTGTCCAATTATAATGAAGACCCATATGATCTTCATGTTGACAGTATCACTTTTTCAGAATTATATGATAAGTGGAGCGAAGAACATTTCAAAACTATTGTTCCTTCAGCTGCCCGGACTTGGAAATCAGCGTATTCATATTGTAAACCTTTGTATAATTACAGAATGAAAGATATACGCACAATCCACCTGGAACAAACTATTAAAGATGCCACGGTTGGAGATACCACAAAGGCCCGAATGAAGTCAATGTTTAATCTCATGTTTAGATTCGCATTAAAACATGATATTGTTGACAAAGATTACGCTTCTCTATGTAATGCCGTCAAGAAAGAAACACCATCGAGAGAGATAATTCCATTTTCGCAGGAAGAAATTGACCTGTTATGGGAAAACCTTGATATACCCTTTGTTGATATGATACTAATTGAAATATATTCCGGTTGGCGTCCACAAGAACTTGCTATATTAAAAATCGCTGACATAGACTTGATAGCAAAAACAATGTTCGGAGGGATTAAAACAGATGCTGGGCGTAATAGATATGTACCGATACACCCTCTCATATTGCCTTTGATTGAAGCCAGATATAATAAGGATGCTGAATACCTCTTTAATGATGAAAACGGCCAGCAAGGCACAAATATGACGTATGACAAGTATCGCAAGCGATTCAGTAAAGTAATGATAAGATTAAAAATGAAGCATCACCCACACGAAACCAGACATACATTTATAACCAAAGCTAAAGAAGTCAACATGGATGAATATATTTTAAAATTAATTGTTGGACATGCTATCCGAGACATAACTGAAAAGACATATACTCATAGAACGATGGAGCAGTTACAGAAAGAAATAGTTAAAATACAGAAATAAAATCAAGGGATGAACCATTATGGAACATCCCTTTTGTTTGTATCTATATTTGTGTGCTACCTATGTGTGCTACGCGTGAGTTACTTGTGTGTTACTCATTACATTTCACTACTTTTAGTAACTTTTCACAGCTTTTCAAAGCCTTGAAAATACCGTATTTCTTAGAACTTACCAGCGTCCGCTGCTTCCTGAATCGCTACAGCAACAGCAACTGTCATACCAACCATCGGGTTGTTACCTGCACCGATCAGACCCATCATTTCTACGTGAGCTGGAACGGAGGAGGAACCTGCGAACTGTGCGTCGGAGTGCATTCTACCCATAGTATCTGTCATACCATAGGAAGCAGGACCTGCTGCCATGTTATCAGGATGAAGTGTTCTACCTGTACCGCCGCCCGAAGCTACGGAGAAGTATTTCTTACCCTGATCAACACATTCTTTCTTGTAAGTACCTGCAACCGGATGCTGGAATCTGGTAGGGTTGGTGGAGTTACCGGTGATGGAAACGTCAACACCTTCCTTATGCATGATAGCAACACCTTCTGTTACATCGTTAGCACCGTAGCAGTTTACTGCTGCTCTGACACCAGTGGAGTAGGATTTACGGAATACTTCCTTAACCTCTCCCGTATAGTAATCCATCTCTGTCTCAACATGGGTAAAGCCGTTGATACGGGAGATGATCTGAGCTGCATCCTTACCAAGACCGTTTAAGATTACTCTTAAAGGCTTCTGTCTAACCTTGTTAGCAGATTGAGCGATACCGATAGCACCTTCAGCTGCTGCGAAGGACTCATGTCCAGCTAAGAAGCAGAAGCATTCGGTTGTCTCTTCCAGTAACATCTTACCTAGGTTACCATGTCCTAATCCAACCTTTCTCTGATCTGCAACAGATCCAGGAATACAGAATGACTGTAAGCCTTCACCAATTGCAGCTGCTGCATCAGCAGCCTTTTTAGCGCCTTTTTTAATAGCGATAGCTGCGCCTACTGTATAAGCCCAGCATGCATTTTCAAAACAGATGGGCTGAATGCCCTTAATCATATTGTAAACATCAAGTCCGGCATCTTTTGTGATCTTCTCTGCCTCTTCAATGGATGCAATGCCATAGCTGTTTAAAGCTGCATTAATCTGATTTATTCTTCTATCATATGATTCAAATAAAGCCATTGTATGTTTCCTCCTTTACTATTCATGTCTAGGGTCAATGATCTTAACAGCATCAGCAACTCGACCATATTGGCCTTTTGATTTCTCGAATGCTGTATTAGCGTCATCACCTTTTTTGATGAAATCCATCATCTTACCAAAGTTAACGAATTGGTATCCGATAATTTCATTGTTATCATCAAGAGCAAGACCGGTTACATAGCCGTCTGTCATTTCAAGATAACGAGGACCTTTTGCAAGAGTACCATACATGGTTCCCACCATACTTCTAAGGCCTTTTCCTAAATCCTCAAGACCAGCTCCGATTGGAAGTCCATCCTCTGAGAATGCACTCTGAGTTCTACCATAAACGATCTGTAAGAACAGTTCTCTCATTGCTGTATTGATCGCATCACATACTAAGTCAGTATTTAATGCCTCTAATATAGTTAATCCAGGAAGAATTTCAGATGCCATAGCTGCGGAGTGAGTCATACCGGAGCAGCCAACTGTCTCAACTAAAGCTTCTTGAATAACGCCATCCTTTACGTTAAGAGTTAACTTGCAAGTACCCTGCTGAGGTGCACACCAGCCTACACCATGAGTTAAGCCTGAGATATCTTTGATTTCTTTTGCCTTTACCCATTTTGCTTCTTCCGGGATTGGTGCTGCTCCATGATTAACACCCTGAGTAACCGGACACATCAATTGAACTTCATGTGAATAAGTCATGTTTTTGAAACTCCTTTCAATATACATAGTATCGCATTTCATTTTCTTGTTAAGAAAATAACAGCTTACAACAAAAAGATAATCGAAAGTATTAAACTCTCGATACTCTGCAAGAAGGAGCGTACAAAACAGCATGAATTAGCAAGCCAATCCAATAATTATGAATAACCTCCATGATGGAAGTTCGTTTTATGTACGTAGTAGATACCCTCTTGTTTTTCTATCATATTTTCGCATAAAACCCTAAATAAGTCTATAGTATTTTTATATAATTTTTAATCCAATCATGTACTTCCATCCTTCATATCTACTAAAGGAAATATGTGGCTATCAATCTTGCGTCTCTATAATCGTCTTTATATTTCTCGAAAGACCATTAGACCACTTAAATAGCCCTATCGTATTTGCTTTCTCCATAAATTTATCTGAAAAATCTTCCGGTCCTTTATCATCTAGTAGCATTCTTGTTTCTTCCTCTGTAAACCGAATTGGTCCTATGGTATCCTTTGATACAGATTTATTCAATGGACATTTCTCCTGGCATCTAAGGCAGTCATAAAGAGTATGGTGAACCTCTTTAGAAAGCCAGTCCGGAAATTCACCGCCACCTTCGTTGATATAGGAAAGACATTTCTGATTATCAATGAGAAACCGATCCTTTTGAATAGCTCCGGTTGGGCATAAATTAATACATTTATTGCATTTGCTGCACAGATCTGCAACACACAGTTTTCTCCACTCATCCTTCTCGCAGGGAATATCCGAGAAAAATGCTATATATAAAATATTACTTCCAAGTTCCTCGACATAAGTAATATTATTTCTGCCATAAACAGCTAGTCCGCTCTGAACTGCCAGTCTTTTCATTGGAAGATTGTCAACCTCAAAAGCATGATAATGATGTTGACTCAAAAATTCTGATAAATACCGCTTTGCATTATCAAAATCCGACATGACAATACTTCTTGTATGATAGGTTTTCCCCTGATAATCAAGTTCAATATCCGCACTGAAGGGATGATATATTGCCATTAATATAATTGATTTCACTTCAAAATCCGTATCCGGTATCTCAAAGTGATACAGGTCATTCACAATCCATTGCTGGAAGCCGTTTAATTCTTCTGAGTTCTTGAAATCCTCCAACTCTTCTTTTAAATCTGCCAGATGCTCTATCGGTATAATCTGCACTCTGTCGCCATGCTTCTTAGCTTCCTCTTTTAGTAAATGATTCATACTTGCCTCCCTCAGCCTTACTGTTTTTTAGTTATAATCGTTCCATACTTTCTTGTACAATTGCTACCATTTCATCCTCTGCTCCCAGACTAAAATTAAATATTATCCCTTGTCCCCCGCCTGCTCCAATCGCTGATATAAAAATATCACTTCCATGGCTAACTATAGTAAGGCTTAAGCTTGCTCTGTTTCCGTTCCTCATAAAATACTTATCGTACACCCGAACTGCAATATTCGTTCCATTATAAGCATAATTGCTTTCATCCACCAGTTGCATTGAAATTCCACTGTTACTAATATCCTCTTCCAGCTGTTTTAGGATTACCTCAAATTCACCGGTTAGCCGCTTTTCATATTTTGCCATGATACACCCCCTTTATTTGCTTTTGTAAAAACAAGTTTTATGCTGATAAAACAATCATTGATACAATCCTTAAACAATCCAAATATGATATCTTTATCAACTGTTATATGTATTTCTAAGTCATTATATACTAATTTAAATGCCACTTCACGAATGAAATATTTAGTGTAATTATTTCTAAAAAATTTAATTATCTCTAACTATATTATTACAGAATTGTTATTTAGATGCAACTTAAAAAGAGCAGCTATTCCATAATAATATATTCAAGGCTCCTATTAAGTCTATGAATCTATTATCTCTGAAAAACTGCTCTATCTAATTTCAAATTATTTATTATTCTTACTTAACGCTTCTCTACTATCTCGCCAGCTTTCTTATATATACTTCCTTCCGGAACATACCCTCTTACCATGGAAAGCGGATAGACATTAGCGTTTCTGCCGATTACGGTTCCGGGGTTGAGTACACTGTTACAGCCTACCTCTACATGATCTCCGAGAATTGCACCGAATTTCTTTAAGCCGGTTTCAATTGATAAATCTTCGGAATGCACGGCAACCAAGGTTTTATCCGATTTTACATTGGAGGTAATGGAGCCTGCGCCCATATGTGATTTATATCCAAGAATCGAATCCCCAACATAATTATAATGCGGAACCTGTACCTTATTGAATAAGATGACATTCTTTAATTCCGTTGAATTGCCTACTACCGCACCTTCACCAACAATTGCACTTCCTCTTATGAATGCACAATGTCTGATTTCAGCATTCTTACCGATGATAGCCGGTCCGTTAATAGAAGCGGTAGAAGCCACCTTTGCTGTTTTCGCAATCCAGATGTCCTCACCGACTTTGTCATATTCCTCTTCGGGTAGTGAAGCTCCGATTCTAAGTATTTCATTTTTAATCTTACCTAGTACCTCCCAGGGATAAGTAC
>JAEWMT010000007.1 GCA_023393095.1 Bacillota bacterium | reverse complement strand
ATCTCCGATTTTGTTTCTTTCATAGAGGGATATCTTTAGGAACTCATCCTCTACCGATAAAATATTATCTACAACGACAACGTTGTTTTTCATTACATTTTTTATCAAGTTATAAAAATAATCTGATTTTGGTTTAATATACGATATGTCTTCTCCAGACAATAAAATCTCCGCTGATGCTTTCTTCCATATAGCCTGTATAACTTCTTTGGACAGCTCTTTAGATATACATTTTTTGTACAATACCTCCCCTTGATAAACAACAATGCTGCCATTTTCACAGATATAGGCGATTTGATCCTGAATGGGCTCAAACATTCTGCGTATATTAGAATACTGACGCCCACTGGCAGCAACAAATAGAATATGATACTTATTTATTAATTCTTTAATTAGGGTGATCATCTCAGGTTCCAACTGCTGACACCCTTTGGGTAATAAAGTCCCGTCTAGATCACTGACAATAACCTTTATCATTCCAACCCTCCGAGTTTTAACAATCGAATCATTAATCATATTTGGCATTCTATTTTAAACTATTTTAAACTGTATCGAATTTGCCTCATATAAATTCAGGATATCTTTTGAAATTTCCTTCCCAGTAATATATAAATCAATATCTGTTAATTGACAAACTTTCCAATTTGCAAAAGTTTCAAATTTAGAGTGATCACAAAGTGCTATTGTTTTGCAAGAAGCAGATACCATCATTTGCTTGATCAAAACCTCGTCCATATTAGTTACAGAACAGCCAAATTTATAATCAATAGCATCCAAACTTACGAAGGCCATATCAACATGAAGTTGTTTTAAAAAAGCTTCTGTGGTATGTCCACGTAATGTAAAATATCCCTTTCTGACTTTTCCTCCCGTAACTGTTATATCGATATCCACATTATGAGTTAACTGAGTTGCTATATGTATATCATTCGTTACGATATGAATATTTTTTCTTTGTAATAAATACGGTACCATCTCTCTCGTGGTCGTTCCTGTATCGATAAATACGGCCTGATTATCCATAATCATCTCTGCTGCCTTTGCTCCGATACGGGCTTTCTCCTCGGGATTCGCTTCTAGCTTTTTTTGATAGGGAGCTTCTATTTCCGGTATGATATCACCTCTTGCACCCCCGCGTGTTAACGTGACAAAACCTCTATCTCTTAAGATATCCAGATCTCTTCTAACCGTTGCTCGAGATATTTGAAATTTCTCCATTAGATCATCAATCGTTACATATTTTTTCAGATGGATAAAATCATTCATTTTGTCTATACGCTCATCCCTCAACACTTCTTCTCATCCTCCAAATTATCTTTTCATATGATATTCCACAAACTGATTAACTGTTTGCGGAATATCATATTACTTACTAATATTTTGCATATGTAGATTATTATACTATATCTTACATGTAAAACTAGCTATTGTAAATCCATTATACAATTTTTCTAACTTTTTCTAACTTCTCTTACTTTTTCCATAAATTTGTGAACACGTTCTTGGTCAACATTATTTTCAAAAATACCATCATATTTGAACGTTGTCCCTACGATAGCGCCATCTGCAATGGATAGCTGCTGTTCAACATTTTCATAACGTACACCTGTATTGGCAAAAACCACCGTGTTGGGAACGACTTCCTTTACTCTCTTTAAAATCTGAGAATCCGTCATTGCACCTGCGGTTAAGCCAGAAACACATAATGCATCCGGTCGGTTATTAAATACCGTAGATTTCGCAATCTCTTCAATACTACGATCTGCAAGATATTTTGCTGCCTCTGGTAGAATATTGAACAGCAATTTGACATTATGAGCACCAATCTCATATTTATGTCTAATAGTCCTTCCCACATTCGTATCCCAGGTTCCAAAATCACTGGCATAAACTCCGGTGAAAATTTCTCTTACAAACTTGGCTCCGGTTGCAACAGCCAGGTCTAAGGATTTATTAGCATCCCATAATACATTCACGCCATACGGTATTTTTATCTCTGACTTTAATTCACCTATAATTCGAGCCATACATGCTACCGTAACAGTATCGACGTTTGTTAAGTACGGCAAACTAAATTCATTTGAAAACATGACTGCATCAACGCCTCCATCTTGAAGCGCGTGAAGGTTCTTTCTGGCTATCTCAATTACCTGATCCATACTACTGCTTTTTTCATAATACGGATCTCCCGGCATAGCTGTAAGGTGGCACATTGCAATAATTGCTTTTTCAGTACCTATCACTTCTTTTAACCAACTCATATTAATACCTCCAAATATAAATTTATTATTTAAATTAAATTTTACTTTTGTTAAATTTAACAAATAAAATAGCGATTGGAACAATAGCTAATAATAATATATATGACATGGCAGATGCTTTACCGATCTCTAAATAGCGAAATGCCTGCTGGTATATATGATAGCTGATTACTTCCGTCTTGACTCCCGGTCCGCCCTTCGTCAAAACATAAATCAAGTCATATGTCTTCAATGCGGTAATTGTTCGAAGTAAGATAACAACTGTGAAGGTGGGCATCATCATTGGAATTGTAATATAGATGAATTTTTTTATCCCAGTTGCACCATCAACGACTGCTGCTTCATAAGGTTCTGTTGGTAATGAAACCAATCCAGCTAAAATGACTAATACCATATAAGGTACCTGCTGCCATATGTCTATAAACATTACAGTTTTTAACGCCAAAGATGCATCCGCCAGCCAAGCTTGTTTACTGATTCCCAAAAAGGTAAGTAGGTAATTCACAATACCCAAATCCGAATGAAGCAACAGTCTCCAAGTTAGTCCGACAGCAATTGGTGTAATCATCATAGGAATTATGATAATTGAAAAGAAAATATTCTTTCCTTTAATATCAATATTTAACAATAACGCTATGAAAAGTCCTATGATAAATTCAAATACCACTACTCCCACAGTAAACAGGATGGTAGTTTTTGCGGAATCAAGAAAATAAGGATCGGTAAGTGATGTAATGTAATTCTTTAATCCTACAAACTCTCCCAAACCAGAGTATTTTAAATTGGTATTAAATACGCTGACAACCAGGGAATAGACTAACGGTATGGCAAGAACTATAATTAACATCAGTAAAGTCGGTAACATAAAAACAGAAAAATCTTTTCTTTTATTAAAATTCAAAGTGGTTTCCCCCTAGCTTTCGCTACTTTGTTATTACTTCATGCTCTTCATTTCTTCTGCTACAGTATCCAATGCTTCCTGGCTAGTCTTCTCATTGGTTGCCGCAAGGGATAGTTCTCTTCCCAGTACCTCAACTAATTTAGGGGTATCCGCCATAACTGGTAAAATCTTAGAACCCTTCATAATATCTAAAACGGTAGAAAGATAAGGATAAGCTTTTAAAACTTCGCTATCTTTCATGACATCTTCCCTGGTAGGGGAACCGCCATCTAAAGCCCTTGCTTTAGCCATATCAAAGGATTCAACCCACTGTAAGAATTCCCAAGAAGCATCTTTATCTGGTGCATTGTGTGGAATAGCCCAGCCCCAGCCGGCATTCAGTGAAGTTCCATTTGGAATTGCACTAATATCAACCAGTCCTTGAACGGTAGATTCATTATCATTATTAAGCTTAGGTACCATCCAGTTATAAGTCATATAGGTTGCGGCGTCTCCCTGTGCAAATACGTTAAACGCTTCATCAAAGCCAAATCCGGTCGCCCCTTTCGGTGCCGCATTGTTTATATTATCAATATATAAATTAAGCGCTTTTACTGCAGCTTCATTATTTATAATGATGTTACCTGCTTCATCATAAAAATCTCCACCACAGGTATATAAATAATTCAACCACTCTACCGCAATAGGATCCGGTCTTAATCCTTGCATAACTGCACCGTACATCTCACCATTGCTATCTTTTGTTATAAACTTGCACATTTCGATATATTCCTCAAATGTATCTGGAATGGTAAAGTCCTTTCCATATTTAGCTTTATAACTAGCTTTCAATTTCTCATCTTCAAAAACATCCGTTCTATAAACCAAGGACATCATATAATTGTAGAAGGGGATCATATACGTAGTTCCATCTATTTCTCCTACCATATCCATCATAGAATCAATATAAGCACTTGTATCAAATCCACTTTTCTTTATGTAACTTCCTAAATCCTCAAGCCATCCTGCTTCTACAAATTCACCAGTCCAATAACAATCAACCACAATAACATCGTATGCATTGGTAGAACCTAACATCTGTGTTAATAGCTTTTCATGCATAGAGGAATAGCTAATTGATTCAATGTTAACCTTAATGCCAGTTTTTTCTTCAAATTCAGAGATATGCTTTTGTATAATCTCTGTATCAGGTACTGATTCCATTAAAATGTTTATTTGTTTGTTACCATTATCTTTACTTGCATTTCCCTTTGATTCTGAATCCTTGTTCGAGGATGCATTAGAACATCCAGCCAACATACTAATTGAAAAAATTAAAACCATTAACAATGAAAATACCTTCTCATGTTTTTTCATAGTCATTTCCTTTCATGTTTTTTATTTGACTGAACCAAAAGTAAGACCGCTTACCAAATACTTTTTAATAAATAAGGATAAAATAATTATTGGAATAATACCAATCATAACAGCAGCACATAGTTCAGCAATCATGACCCCCTGCTGAGTTTCCATATTTGCAATTGCAACCGGCAAAGTTCGAGACTTTAAGCCTGTTAAGTTAAGCGCAAACATAAACTCATTCCAGGATACGATAAAGCTGTAAACAGTAGTTGCCATAATTCCAGGTGCGGCTAAAGGTAATACTACACGAAAATATGCTTGTATTTTCGTACATCCATCGACAGCGCAAGCCTCATCCAAAGCACTTGGGATGGATTCAAAAAAGCTAATCAACATCCAGATTACATATGGTAGATTAAATATTAGATATGAAATAATAAGCGCCGCCCATGTATCATCCATTCCTAACCTTTTTACTATCACTGATATTGGAATAACCATAACCACAGGAGGAATCATCTGTGTTAGCAATATCGTAATTTTAATGGAATCTGTTTTTACAGAGCACCTTGCAATCCAATATGCTGCCATCGCCCCAAACAAAATGGATATCGCCGTGGATATAAGCCCAATTCCCAAGCTATTCAGAAAATAGGTTGAAAATGAACCCTTTGTAAAAATGTTAACATAATTCTCCAATGTTAGCTGCGCTAACCAGTTTGGGGGTATCTTATATGCCTCCACCTTTGTGATTAAGGATGTTCGTAATATCCATAACATCGGAAGTAAAAAAAACATTGTTACTGCTGTAAGACCCAAATACACAAAACCCATTCTTACCCTACGTTTCATATGAAACAAAATCACCTCCTTCCTCAATATTATTTAGAATATTATCTCATCTAGATAATTAACAATTTGTGCCGCATAAGGTTGCATTTCCATTCTCATCTTCTCTTCTTCCGGTACGCCAATACCGATCGCTCCAGCTTTACTAGCCATCAGAACATCCACATAGGAGTCTCCAATCATCATGATATTTTTCATCTCGACTCCGGTTTTCTCAGCAATGTAAAATAGCATATCCGGATTTGGTTTCCCATGCTTTACATTTTGAGGTGTTACCACAAATGAAACATATTGAAAATCATCAAAAAGGTTTAAGGATTCCTTAGCCCGATCATAGGTATCAGAGGTGGCTATTCCATAGGGAATTCCAGTTTTTCGAATTCTTTTTAATATATCAGGGAAACCCTTTCTTGATTTTAGGGCATCTTTTAAAACAAACTGCTGATCTGCCGCTTCAAATATTAGCTTCGCCAGCTCCCTTGCTTTCGTCCAGTGAAATCCCCATTGATCCACTAGGAAAGCAGCGGTTACTGCAATTTCCTCCGGTACCGATGCAACAGCCAACACTCCCGATGAATTCACATCCAAAACCTGTATCTCTTGATTTAGAACCTGGCTCGAAACCCCTAATAACGTAAGCCATTTTTGAACTAGCACATTGTCTGCTTCTTCTATGTATTCAAGAAATAGTTTTGCCCTGGTTTTCGCCAGCTCCATCCAAAAGTGTTTACTCTCAAACATAAGACCATCTTTGTCAAATACGAATAAAGCGACCTCATAGAAATGATCATTTACTTTGACGTTAATCATACAATATTTGCTCCGCCAGCTATGTTCATCGCCTCTCCGGTCATGAATTTTGCTTGTGGAGATATTAAAAATCCAACCACATCTGCTACATCTTCAGGAAAACACATTCTTCCTAAGGGAGTCTGAGCAATATAAGAGGCTGATACTGCTTCCGGCGTCATTCCTCTTAGTGTCCCTTCCCAGATAACTTCTCTGTCTTGCATACTGGTTTTTACAAACCCAGGGCAAACGCAATTAACTGTAATGTTATATGGGGCAAATTCGATTGCCGCGCTCTTGGTAAATCCCACAACGGCAAACTTCGATGCGGTATAATGAGCCAGTAATGGTGCTGCCTTAACGGCTGCCATGGAAGCTGTATTCACCATTCTTCCGCCCTTTTCCTTCATTAAAGGCAGCATTGCCTGTGTCACCAAGAACAATCCCTTAGTATTAACATTAAAATTGAAATCCCATTCTTCCTCTGTCAGCGCTTCGATTCTTTGCATTGTAGAAACTCCGGCATTATTTACTAAGATATCAATCGTTCCATACTTCTCCTTGATAACGCTTATCACCTCCAGCACCTTAGCCTTCTTTGTAACATCCAGCTGATATGCTTCATGCTTCTGGCTTCCTGTAGGATTCTGTAATGCTAATGCTGTCTCCTTCGCCATATCCAGATTGATATCTGTTACAATTACCGTAGCCCCCAACTCTGCCATTCTTTGAGCAATTGCTCTTCCGATACCCGCTCCGGCTCCTGTAATAAATGCAACTTGTCCTTCATTTGGTGTACTCATTTCGTATCCTCCTTATTGGTATAAATTTTGAACATCATGAAAGGGTGTTGTTAATTCCTTATATAAATCTCTGTATATTTTATAAGATCTGTTATAGATTTCTACTTCCCTCTTATTAGGTTCATAAATATGATAATCCGTTAAGAACTTCCTTATTTCATCCCATTCCTTAAAAACGCCTGCACTTTTTCCCGCAAGAAACGCAACGCCCAGTGCCGACCCGGGATGAGACGGATAGGAACAGATTGTCGTACCTAAGACATCTGCTGCTATCTGACACCAGAACTTACTTTTTGCTCCTCCATTGGTTGCCATAATTCTATTCGGCTCATATCCCATTTCTTTCAGTACTTCAACATGGTGACGGAAACCGTAAATAACCGCCTCTAATATCGCTCTGAATATATGTCCTCTGGTATGAGCTAAGGTCAAGCCAAACATGACTCCCCGGGCATTGGGATCAAAGATAGGAGTTTTCTCACCTAGAAAATAAGGTAAAATCACAAGCCCCTCCGATGCAGCCGGTACCTTCATTGCCTCTTGGTCTAATTCTTTATATATTGTTGAAGATTCTGAATCTAGGATATCCTTAACAAACCACTTTACCAGTGAGCCGCTTGCAGCCATGCATCCATTTAGCAAATACTTATCAGGAACGATGTGATAGTCAAAGAACAGCTGCCTGCTTGTCTTTATTTCATCAACGCAATATAGAATATCACCAGCTCCGCCAAACTTGATGAGTAAATCTCCACGTTGGGTAATCCCTGCCGCTAAAGTTGACGCTACATGATCTGCACCACCTGCAATAACCGGTACTCCTGCTGGTATCCCCATTAATTCTTCTATTTCCTCTTTTGTTTCACCAATTACTTTCATGGATGGGTTTACCTGCGGGAATAGTTTTATATCAATTCCAAATTGCTTTAAATCATCTTCCAACCATTTATTCGATCGAATATCATAGGCACCACTTTCAATTGCCCAATTCATTTCGATGGATTTCACGCCCGTTAGCTTAAAGGCTATGTAATCATAGGAACCCATTACGGTTTTTGTTTTGTTAAAAACCTCAGGTTCATTTTCCTTTACCCACAAAAGTCTGGGCAAAATATGCTGTTGATTTGTTGTGCCACCTGTTTTCTCGTACAGCCTCTCTTGATCTAATATCCCTTTAATTTTCTCAATTTGAGATATGGCTCTTGCATCATTTTGCTGGATGGTATTCCTGACCGGGTGATTCTCCTCATCCAACATAACAATTGCAGGTACCATACCACTACAGCCGATACATTTAAGATCTGCCATACACGCTTGATTTCTTTCCGTCAATTGCTTTACTGATTTGATTACATTATCCCACCAAATGGTTGCATCTTCCTCTGCCCAGTTTGGATGAATTGATAATAAATCATGGGTTGAGCTGGTCTCATCTACGATATACCCTTCGGATGAAACCAAAACTACCTTTACCGATGTGGTTCCAATATCAATACCTAATGAGAAACTTGACATATCATTACCTCCAGTTATTTTGATCGATATGAAACATTATGATTCTTTGTGATACATTTATGATACCTTTTGATCTTTGTTTGATCTGATTATACTATTAATTGTTACTATTGTCAACTTTATTTTGTTTTTTCAGCAATCTTTTGGTCACTTTTTTACTGTACAGGGCTCATTTTATCATTTTGTTTCATTATATGATCATTTTGTTTCATCTGGTCACTTTAGAAACATAAGAATTTTTAAACTCCAATTATCGTTTGTATGGCAGGACAGTTTAAGGTGCAATATGTGGATGTAAATGTATCAGCAAATTTCTGGACACCAAACTTTTTATGTGCTAAACTAATACGCATAAAAAATTCGTTCCATGCCAATAATCCCTATCTTTCAAGAGGTGTCTGATGTCAAACACAAGTTTAGAGCAATATATGAACAATAAAATATCCTATTCTGAATTCGAAGCTCAAGCCAATCTTGTACTTGAGAATAGTAATTATAATGCTCTCGGGCTCAACGAATCAGAATATGGTCTTTTCCAACGCCTTGGCAAAGATGCACTAGATGATATTATAGTTACCAGAAAACACAAAGCTGAGATTATTTTAAAATGGAAGACGTTTTTCAGGGATGAGATTGCTGAAAACCACAGAAAAAACACTTTAAAACTAAAGCACCTTAATGCATTTAATCTCAATCCACTTCTTGATAATTACAAAGCCAACTTTCTATTAGGTGACAGTTCCGCAAGGAGTAAGGCCACCGCTTTGGTTTACGCCCGAGCTTTAGGGACTTCAATCAATACAACTTTTGGGACAAGTCTTCAGAAATTTTGCAGTGATATTTTATCCGGCTATGCCTCAACAACTTCTGGAATTGATATAGAATTTATCGATTTTGTTGATGGCAGAAGGAAGTACTGTCAGATCAAAGCTGGGCCAAATACAATTAATAAGGATGACGTAAAAACCATCATAGATCACTTTTCGGGAGTAAGAAATCTTGCTCGAACTAATAATCTGAATATCGGATTTAACGATTTAGTAGTGGGTGTTTTCTATGGCGAAGCAACAGACCTTAGTACTCACTATAAAAGAATCCAAAGGGAATATCCCATTTATATTGGACAAGATTTCTGGTATCGATTAACTGGTGATTTGAATTTTTATAATGAACTTATTGCAGCAATAGATGAAGTAGCTACAGAATATGATGGTCGCGATATGCTTGAACAAGTAATTACCGAATTGGCTCAAGAAATAGAAAATGCAGAGGATTAATCCTCTGCTTTATTTAATAGATCAATTATAGATAGCCCTACTGCCTTAGCTAATTCAACGGGAACAGCATTTCCAATTTGTTTATACTGCTGACCCATGGAACCTGTAAATTCCCAATCGTCAGGAAAGCTTTGAATTCTTGCATATTCTCTTACTGTAAAGGGTCTTGTTTCATCAGGATGGCACCGTTCAGTTTGTTTTTGAGCCGGACTGCATGTTAATGTTAAACATTGTTCATCCCAAGATATTCTACGCGCCATGCCAGTTCTTCCACCGCCCGAATAATAGCTCTTTCCCATATATTCTTTTGCAATTTCTTCCGGTAGATCTCTCCAATAGCCACCGGCAGGAACTTTCTCTAATACCTTGCGTTTCTTCTCAGGATACTTTTCTCCGATAGAGGGGGGAACATCCTTTAATACATCTCTTAATACAGGCTTATAATCAAACGGTCTAGGTAATCTATATGTTATGTCAATATCATTTCGTACTCCTACTATAATAACCCGTTCCCTTTTTTGCGCAACATTGTAATCAACTGCTCTTACAATATTCGTTGTAACTGTATATCCTAGATCCTCATAAATATCTATCATTGTCTGCAAGGTTTGTCCATTCTCATGTGTTGTTAATCCCTTTACATTTTCAGCAAGAAATACTTTGGGATTTAATTCACCAATAATTTGTGCAAAATAGTAGAACATGGTACCCCTGACATCCTCTAAACCCAACTTACGTCCGGCATAGCTAAATGCTTGGCAGGGATATCCTCCCGATACAAAATCTATCTCTATTCCTTCTGGTATGTAGTTTCTTATTCCTTTACTAGCAACTTTAATAATATCGTCTTCAATAACATTCCACTTAGGACGATTCTTTCTTAACGTATCCGCAGCATATTTATCAATTTCTACCAATGCTTGTTCCTGAAAGCCTGCTTTTTCTAATCCTAAAGCCAGACCCCCTGCTCCAGCAAATAATTCCACAGAATTATATGGACGTTTTGCAACCACAGTACGTATATCTACATAAGAGCTTTCCATAATCTGCGTATTGTCCCTTAATATTTCTGTTTCCTTATCTTGTTGCTTTTGTAAAAGTTCCGCGGGCTCGACATTAAGTACAGAACAGAGCTTGACAAAATTACTCTTAAATGGATTTGCTTTAGGTGAAAGTAACACTGAAATTTGGTTTTTGGTGATTCCCATCCTGCTCGCCAATTCCTGTTGAGTGCCAATGTTTTGAGCTTTCATTATTCGATGGACTTTCTCTTTGTCAATTATATTATTCATAATAACCCTCCGCAGATGTTATGAAAATATATTAACACATAATCATGGTTCTGTAAATATTTAATCGAACGTTTTTTCGATTTTCGTTATCCGCTTAACACAGCATTTATAATTTATATGATTCCTATTGACATTCTTACTACTGCGTGTTACTATATACCGGTAGTAAGTAATACTGAATAGGAGGTGATTGCCATGGATAATTTAACTGAAATGCTGAAAGGCGTGTTGGAGGGCTGCGTCCTTGAAATCATCAGCCGGGGTGATACCTACGGTTATGAGATCACCCGCAGTCTCAATACTTTAGGCTTTGCCGATGTGGTAGAGGGAACAGTGTACACGATTCTGATCCGTCTTGAAAAAAACAAATTGGTCGATATCACCAAGAAGCCCTCAGAAATGGGGCCGCCGCGAAAGTTTTTTGCACTTAATGATGCGGGGCAGGAGGAGTTGCAAAAGTTCTGGGAAAAATGGGAATTTGTATCATCAAAAATTAACGAGTTAAAGGAGAGAATATAATGGATTTTTGGGAAAGAATCACAGGCAGTGATATGACGAAAGAATTAAAAACTTTTGAATTACGATCCAAAAAGCTACCAGCCGATTATCAAGCGTCATTGGAAAAAATTAAATCCAATCTTTGGTCATACTCAGATTTCACCGGTCGCAACCTC
>JAEWMT010000107.1 GCA_023393095.1 Bacillota bacterium | reverse complement strand
GGTTTTCCCTGCTTGTCTACGATAATTTTACTCTCAGGAAAGTCAAAATTAATCGATCCGCGTTTTTGCCGCCTCTCTCTTAATACCTCCGCTAATTCCTGCATCAGCATAAACATTGGAACAAGTTCTTCGTATTCTTTACTTACTTCAGGATCTTTTTCCTCTACGATCTTCGCTACATTCGTATAGGTCATGCGCCGATCTGATTTAATCACCGTCTCCGCAATCCTATGTCCTACAACCGTACCCTTAGAATCAATATCCATAAAACAGCTTAAAGCCAGCCGCTCTACACCGGGATTCAAGGAACAGATTCCGTTGGAAAGCTTATGCGGCAGCATCGGTATGACGCGGTCAACCAGATAAACACTGGTACCTCTCTTCAGTGCTTCTTTATCAAGCGGCGTATTCTCTCTTACATAATGGGTGACATCGGCAATATGAACACCTAGATGATAAAGCTCTCCTTCTTTGGAAATGCTGATGGCATCGTCAAGATCCTTAGCATCCTCTCCATCGATCGTAACTGTCTGGACATCCCTGATATCAAGCCGGCTAATTATTTCATTCGGGTCAATTTCCTCCGGAACGTTATCGAGAGATCTCATAACCTCTGGCGAAAACTCAACGGGCAGATCATATGCCCTTACTATCGACATAATATCTACTCCGGGATCATTGACATGTCCAAGAATTTCAACAACCTTACCCTCAGGATTCTGCGCAACATCACCGTAATTTGTAATCTTAACAACCACCTTATGTCCGGTCACTGCTCCCTTGGTAAATTCCTTCGGAATAAAGATATCCTTACCGAATTTCTGGTTATCCGGCAATACAAAGCCAAAATTTTTACTTTTTTCAAAGGTACCGACAATTTCATTCTTCCCTCGTTCAACGATATTTAGAACCGCTCCTTCTTTCCTTCGTCCGGTCTGTTCGTTTTTAATCGTAATCATAACTCTATCGCCGTGGAGCGCTCCCTTGGTTGCATCTCCAGGAATAAAAACATCCTCTTCTTCCCCTTCGAGAATAACAAAGCCAAAGCCCCTCTGGGTTCCTGAAAATGTGCCTATTTTAACATCATCACCAGGTTTTTTATAAAGACCCTGGCCATCTACCAGAATAGTTCCTTTTGAGATCATTTGGTCTAAAACCATTTTTAGTTCATGCTTCGAGCTTCTCGGCACCTGAAGCAGTGCAACAAGATCTTTAAATCTCATCGGTTTATATTCTTTACTGGAGAATAGTTCCTCCAGCATTTCTTTTTTCTCTTCTACTATTTTGTCTTCCTTCATATAGTTCTCCGATCTGTACATGTTTTACTTAATTAAGTCGGTACCAAGTGAGAAATATACACTAGGTTATGCAGACACAATCTCTGCATATCATAATGATGCTTTCATGTCTTGGCAGTATATAACATAAATATCATTGTATTTCATCTTAGTATTCTTTTCCTACTATTATGATCATATCAGTAACAAACAATATTACGAATGTTCATCCCATCTTACAATGAAGATTCTTCATCCTGTATTTCTGACTTACACTCATTTTAATTACTTATCATTTTATAATGACTATGAAATAGTCTTTCATTATATTATCTGCATTTTTCTTCATAACATGAATTAATATATCGATAAGTTGTATTAATGGTTTGGTTACTAAGCCAAACCATGAGAATTCTTTATTATATTAAATCATTGTCTGGCTTTAGTATACCATATATTACATGTTTTTAAAACAAGCGATTAAAAAGAGGCTGTAACAAAACATCCCAAAGCAGTTCAGAATCAGAATGTTTTGTAACAGCCTCTTTCATTAATAAATTTCTACCACCATTTTAAATTAAGAATAACTGAAAGTAGAATAAATGCAGCAGCTAAATATTTTGTTGCCAATATCAGTTTACCTTCATAGGAACGGCCTTTATTCTTAGCCCAATATGTTTCGCTTGATCCGGTAAGTGCTCCGGATAATCCACCGAATTTACCCTCTTGTCTTAATACGATAAATACCAATGCGATACAAACCAAAATATATACAATTTGAAGAATTAACTTTAATACCTCCATGTCCACACCTCCTCAAAACTAATCTCAATTTTATCATACACAATAAAATATTTCAACTTATTTTTTGATCAACAGGGATTTACCGGTCATTTCCTCAGGTTTTACCATATGCATCATTTCAATCATGGTTGGAATGATATCTGCAAGGCAACCGCCTTCTGCCAGAGTATAATCCTTATCATAATTTACAAGAATAAATGGTACCGGATTCGTTGTATGAGCGGTGAAAGGCTCATTTGTTTTATAATCAATTAACTGTTCTGCATTTCCATGGTCTGCACAAATAAACATCTGTCCATCAACAGAAAGTAATGCTTCCACTGCCATACCCACACATTTATCAACAGCCTCAATTGCCTTAATCGCTGCTCCTTCAATTCCGGTATGCCCAACCATATCCGGATTCGCAAAATTTACAATAATAACATCATATTTCTGTGATTTAATTGCTTCAACTAATTTTTCTGCAACGTTAAATGCACTCATTTCAGGTTGTAAATCGTAGGTTGCCACCTTCGGGGAATTAACCAGGATACGCTCCTCACCCTCATTAGGAACTTCAACGCCCGCATTAAAGAAAAAGGTTACATGGGCATATTTCTCTGTTTCCGCAATACGAACCTGAGTCTTATGATTCTCTGCTAAAAATTGTCCAAAGGTATGATTAACTTGAATTTTATGAAATGCGACTAATTTATTCGCAATTGTAATATCATACTCGGAGAAACATACATAGGTAAGTTCAAATCTCTTAGAACGTTCAAAACCTTTGAATTCATCATCACAGAAGGCTCTTGTAATCTCTCTTGCTCTGTCCGGTCTGAAATTAAAGAAAATAACAGAATCCTTTTCTTTAATCTTTGCTACCGGTTTACCGTCTTCCATAACTACGGTAGGTAATACAAACTCATCATACTTCTCTGCATCATAAGAATTCTGGACAGCATTGACAGCACTGTCTGCTGTTTCACCCTCTCCATTTACCATTGCACGATATGCTTTTTCAACACGATCCCAACGGTTATCACGATCCATTACATAATAACGTCCCATAACGGTAGCTATTTTGCCTACGCCAATGATTTTCATCTGCTCATCGAGCTTCTCAATAAATCCTTTTCCGGATGCCGGAGGAGTATCTCTTCCGTCAAGGAAAGCATGTACATACACATTCGTAAGACCTTGCTTTTTCGCAAGCTCCAATAATGCATACAAATGAGTATTATGGCTGTGTACACCACCATCAGATAATAAGCCATATAAATGAAGGTCAGAATTATTTCTCTTACAGTTATCAATCGCTGCAAGTAATGCTGCATTCTTAAAGAAATCTCCATCTTGAATTTCTTTGGTGATTCTGGTCAATTCCTGATAAACGATACGTCCTGCTCCCATATTAATATGACCTACCTCGGAATTACCCATCTGACCCTCCGGTAGTCCTACAGCCATACCGCTGGCATTTCCTTTTACAAAAGGATAATCCTGCATGAGCTTACTGATTACAGGAGTCTTAGCTTCTGCGATTGCATTACCTTTTTTCTCATCGTTTAATCCAAATCCGTCTAATATCATTAAAACTGTTGGTTTCTTACAACTCATTTTCTTACTCCTTTTCCTGAGGAATTTCATTCTATTAAAATCCCACTTACCTGTTGTTAATTCGTTTATTAATTTGTTTAATTATTGGTTTCTATTACGATATTATTATAATAAAGTCCTTATTATAAAGTCTTTATTATATATTCATTAAACTTCAATTGAAACCTCTCAATCGTGAATTACAATAATACATATAATGATATAAGTAAATATCACAACTATCTATTAAAGCAATCACAAAGCCTCAAA
Source organism: Bacillota bacterium (assembly GCA_023393095.1). Taxonomy (GTDB): domain Bacteria; phylum Bacillota; class Clostridia; order Lachnospirales; family Lachnospiraceae; genus Mobilitalea. The sequence goes on along the minus strand of JAEWMT010000107.1, from coordinate 10,332 downwards.
TAAGATTATGCATCATATTTAAGGTAATGTAAATACTCAAACTTCGCTACAGGTAAACTTGGTAGTTTAAAATGCCTCTCAACTCAATCCCAGCGAAGTTTGAGCTATTGTCTTATTTATAATTAACGATCTTTCCAAAGTCAGCCTTCAAGCTTGCGCCGCCTACTAAACCACCATCAATATCGGCCTGTGCGAATAATTCTGCTGCACTTGCTGCTGTTACGCTGCCACCGTACTGAATACGGATAGCTGCTGCTGTTGCTTCATCATAGATTTCTGCGATACATTCACGGATTGCCTTGCAAACTTCTTCCGCTTGCTCTGTAGTAGCAACCTTACCGGTTCCGATAGCCCAGATTGGTTCATAAGCGATTACTGATGTCTTAGCCTGATCCGAGGATACGCTTAAGAAAGCAATCTTAATCTGCTGACGAATGAAATCAATCGTAACCCCCTGCTCTCTCTGTGTTAAAGTCTCACCACAGCAGATAATCGGAGTAATTCCATGTTCAAATGCCTTTAATACTTTTTTATTAACTGTCTCGTCAGTTTCGGCAAAATATTCTCTTCTCTCGGAATGTCCGATAATAACATATTTAACGCCAATGCTTGTCAGCATATTAGGAGCTATTTCTCCGGTATATGCACCGCTTTCCTCAAAATACATATTCTGAGCGCCAATGGCAATATTAGTTCCCTTAACTGCATCTAAAGCTGTTGTTAAGGATACTGCAGGTACACAAAAAACTACGTCAGCCTCCTCTGTAGCCACCAGTGGTTTTAATTCATTGATTAAAGCAACTGCCTCCGCGGGAGTTTTATTCATCTTCCAGTTACCAGCGATTATCTTTCTACGCATGATAGTCCTCCTAATTTAAATTATTTTGATATTATGATCTATTATCGGTATCCTTATTATAGCAAGCTCTTCGGTTAGCTACATGAAGACTGCTGCATCTGATCCTCTGCTTTTGCAACAGCCCTTCCATGAAAACATTCCTGAAAAGCTTGCTATTATAATATTTATATTAAATTATTATTTATCGTTTGCAGCTGCAACACCAGGAAGCTCCTTGCCCTCTAAGAATTCAAGGGAAGCACCACCACCTGTGGAAATATGTGTCATCTTATCACCAAAGCCTAAGATATTAACAGCAGCAGCTGAATCACCACCACCGATAATCGTTGTAGCATCGATATCCGCTAATGCCTTAGCTACAGCAACTGTACCTGCTGCAAAGTTGGATAATTCGAATACACCCATCGGTCCGTTCCAAACAACAGTCTTTGCATCTTTGATTGCATTAGCATATAATTCACGAGTCTTCTCACCAATATCAAGTCCCATGTAATCAGCTTCGATCTGTCCGCGTCCTACGGTCTTAAAAGGAACATCATTGCTAAATTCCTGAGCTACTACTGTATCTACTGGAATTAACAGCTTAACATTGTTCTTTTCAGCCTTCTCCATCATCTTCTTAGCATAGTCAACATAATCAGCTTCTAATAAGGATTTACCGATCTCTTCGCCTAAAGCTTTCATGAAGGTATAAGCCATACCTCCACCAATAATTAATGTATCAACCTTATCAAGAAGGTTCTCAATTACAGAAATCTTACTAGAAACTTTGGAACCACCTAAAATAGCAACGAATGGTCTCTTCGGGTTATTTACTGCATTGCCAAGGAATTCGATTTCCTTCTGCATTAAGTATCCAACAACTGCGGTATCAACGAACTGAGTAACACCAACATTGGAACAATGTGCTCTATGAGCTGTACCAAATGCATCATTTACAAAAACATCGCAAAGGGAAGCTAATTCTTTACTGAACGCTTCGCCGTTCTTTGTCTCTTCAACTCTGTAACGGGTATTTTCGAGAAGAATTACATCTCCGTCATTCATAGCAGCTACTGCAGCTTTTGCATTCTCACCAACTACATTATCATCTTTGGCAAATTTAACTTCTTGTCCTAACAGTTCAGTTAATCTCTTAGCTACCGGAGCTAAAGATAATTCCGGTTTAGGCTCACCCTTCGGTTTTCCTAAATGGGAGCAAAGAATAATCTTACCACCATCTTTGATTAATTTTTTAATAGTGGGAAGCGCAGCTACAAGACGGTTTTCGTCTGTAATCTTACCCTCCTGCAATGGAACATTGAAATCACATCTTACTAAAACTCTTTTACCTTTAACATTGATATCATCAACAGATTTTTTGTTAAGCATGGAATATCTCCTTTCAATACTGAGTTTTATTGGTATATGAGGTAGTCGTTTAAGTATATCATAAAAAGGGTCCGGCCCTGAAAGACCGGACCCATGATGGATCAATAGATAATTAAAAAATATATCTAATTATGCTAATTCAGCAAAGTATTTGATTGTTCTAACCATCTGGCTTGTGTATGAATTCTCATTATCATACCAAGAAACAACTTTAACTAAACTCTTGCCGTTCTCCATTTCAGTAACCTTAGTCTGTGTTGCATCGAATAAGGAACCATAAGTAATACCGATAACGTCTGAAGATACGATCTCATCCTCTGTATATCCGTAGGATGCGCTAGCTGCTGCCTTCATAGCTGCGTTAATATCAGCCTTAGATACCTTGCCATTAACAACTGCAACTAATTCTGTTGTAGAACCTGTCGGAACAGGTACTCTCTGTGCAGCGCCGTCTAATTTACCAGCTAATTCAGGAATAACAAGACCAATTGCCTTAGCAGCACCTGTAGAGTTAGGAACGATATTAACAGCTGCAGCACGTGCTCTTCTTAAATCACCCTTTGCGTGAGGTCCGTCTAATGTCATCTGATCACCTGTGTAAGCATGAATTGTTGTCATGAAGCCTTTCTCAATCGAAACAAGCTTATTCAATGTATCTGCCATAGGAGCTAAGCAGTTGGTTGTACAGGAAGCTGCGGAAATAATTGTATCAGAAGCCTTTAAGGTCTTCTCATTTACGCTGAATACAACAGTAGGAAGATCATCGCCAGCCGGAGCGGAGATAACAACCTTCTTTGCACCTGCATCGATATGAGCCTGAGCCTTTGCCTTAGATGTGAAGAAGCCTGTACACTCAAGAACTACATCAACGCCAAGCTCTCCCCAAGGTAAATCAGCAGGATTCCTCTGAGCATAAATCTGGATTTCCTTACCATCAACAACGATAGAGCTTTCTTTTGCAACTACTGTATCTGCTTTAGCATATCTGCCTTGTGCGGAATCGTATTTTAATAAGTGAGCTAACATTTTAGCATCTGTCAAATCGTTAATTGCTACTACTTCATAACCTTCTGCGCCGAACATCTGTCTGAATGCAAGACGACCGATACGTCCAAAACCATTAATTGCTACTTTTACTGCCATGATTATATTCCTCCTAAATGTTTAAATTTATAATATACTGTCAATTGACAGCAATTAAACCAATTCATTAAATTAACAGATTTACCAATCCATCTTGTATATAACTTGAACATTGACAAAAAATTCTCAATGCAGATTCATTTTACCTAATTTAAGATAAAATATCAAGTGCTTTATTGTCTATTTTATAATATTATGAATATGTTTATAATTTAATTTTAAAACTTTATTTTTTTGTGCATTTTTAAAAGCATCTCTATCCTATGTATTCCAAGGTAAATAAAACCGTAAATTATAAAGGATTTTTGCTTTTAAAATTACTTATTTCTCCTATATCTATGGAACTTCCTAAGATTTGAGTAGATATCTCAAAAAATGTTTTATATTTGTATCCTAGGAACACCCACATGTCATACAGAATTATTATTCCAAAGAATAATACAAAGTATTCCTTTTATATCAATTTATAAATTTGATTTTAGGCTTATCTTGTAAAAAAACATACCATATCATTATTTAAAATGATATGGTATGTTCATCTAATTTTATTAGGATCTTAATTTATATTCTAAACGGATTTTATCAGCGATCAAAGCTACAAATTCTGAGTTTGTAGGCTTTCCTTTTCCATTACTGACAGTATACCCGAATAATTCATCGATTGTATCCATTTTACCACGGCTCCAAGCAACCTCGATCGCATGTCGAATTGCTCTTTCCACTCTGCTCGGCGTGGTTTTATGGCGTTTTGCTATTGAAGGATATAATAGTTTGGTTATGGAATTTAACATCTCAGCATCATTAACTGACATCATAATTGCATCACGTAAATACTGATAACCTTTAATATGTGCGGGAACGCCTATTTCATGAATGATATTGGTTACATCTGATTCTAAATTTCTCTCTATATATGTACTTTTATTTTCAAATGTGCTGACTCTATTATTATGATTATCAATAAGTTTATTATGATAATCACCTTTGATCTGCTTTATTCTAGATAAAATCACGTTATTATCAAAGGGCTTCATAATGTAATAATTGGCACCGAGTTCAAATGCATTCTCTGTAACCCCTTCCTGCCCGATAGCTGTAATTACGATAAAGGATGGATTTTTCTTGAATTCCGAATCTCTTCTTACCTTCTCCATAACACCTAGCCCATCTAACTTTGGCATGATTAAATCCAATAATACTACATCTGGTTTTTTCTCCTTAATCATATCTAAGGCATCAATTCCGTTCTCTGATTTGCCAACAACTTCAATTTCTGAATCTTCTTTTAAAATATCTTCGAGTAAATTTACCATCCTCTCATTGTCATCAACAATAGCCACATTAATTTTCCCCATTTAATTTTATAACCTCCATTACTTTTTATAGTTCTTTTTTCTGCGATATTAAAATCACCATTTGTAATTCCCCTAAACGAATTTAGATTACCTATATCCTTTGTTCACATTTTGTGTACTATAATGATGTTTTTTCGGTTTCATGTTGTTTAGCTACGTATATTATACATCTACAATATTTAAGCGTCAATAATTATCAAATAAGCAAATTGTACAATATAATATGACTATTTTTATTAATTATTTACATTAACAGCCAATTATCAACAATAATACCCTCGAAACATCGTCTTTTGTGCCTCCTTGCTTCTGTAAATTTTTGCCATACAAAAATTATATCTATATTACATCAAACTATCAAACGTTTCTTGCCGCACCGTTCGACAGAGAATTAAACGGATTTTCTGTTTCTAAATCGTTAACCACAACATTTTGTACTTATGGTAATTTTATCCAGATTATATGCTGCTAAATTTAGAATATCTATTTTTTGTTTTGAGATATTTCGTCGAATATTTTTTTTAACAAAAGATATGCTTATTCTAAATTATTTACCATGTTTTCAATGAATGTACCGTATCCTTTCGTTGAATCCTGTATAAAAACATGCGTAACTGCACCTATTATCTTATTATTTTGTATAATTGGGCTGCCGCTCATACCCTGTACGATACCACCTGTCTTATTTAGAAGTTTTGGATCAGTAATTCGAAGAACAATTCCTTTACTATGATTTGTATTACTAATATCTATACTTAAAATTTCTATATCAAATTTTTCTACTTTATCACCAATGGTACATAATATAGATGCTTTTCCTTTTTTTACTTCCTGCTTTAATCCAATTTCCAGAGGCTTTTCAGTTAAATTAGTTTCAAAATTACTTTCTACTTTTCCAAAGATACCCTGGTAAGTATTTTCTCTGATACTTCCAAGCTTAAATTTATTGCTTTGACGAATCATTCCAATTAACTCTCCAGGTTCGCCTTCTTTTCCCTTTACAATTGACATAATCTCTGCGTTGTATATCGATCCGCTTTTAACATCCATAAGAAGCCCTGTATCAATGTCGGTAATACCGTGACCTAATGCTCCGAACTGGCCTTTTCCAGTTACAAAGGTAAGCGTTCCGATACCTTGTGTGTTATCTCTAATCCAAGCACCGATTTTATAATTTCCGCTGGCAGTTTTTACTGGAGTAATATTTACAGTAAATTTTTCAGTATTTCGTCGTACTAACAAGGTAATATCTTTGCCATTACATTTTTGTATTTCATTGATGAATTCTCTCTTTTTATTCATGGGTTTACCATTAATCGCAAGTATATAATCACCTGATTTTAATTTATTATTAATTGGTTCATGATTAAGCCCATCCTCCCCAGTAATCCTTCCGCTTCCTAATATAAGAATACCGTCGGTTTCAACATAAATGCCAATAGGATTTCCACAAGGAATTAATTTTGTCGGTTCAATAACATCCAAGGATATATTTTTAAACTTGAATAATCCAAATAGTTTCAGACATATATTATATTCGCCAGTTTGAGAGGATTGCAAGGTAAATGGCTTATTCATGTCTATGTTAATCTGGGATGATGGTACCTTTAAATTATTAACACTAATAACCCCAATATTGTCCGTTTTTATATTGGCCTCCAGTGGCATTTTGAAGTTAAAGCTTTCCAGTTTATCTACTTGAATCTTAATCTCATCTGGAATATTTTCTTCGACATAATGATAAAAATAAAATCCAAGAAAAAAAATATTTGTTATAAAAAGACAAATTAATATCCTTCTGTATATTCTCCTACTCCTCATCCTTTCACCTCATACCTTTTTCTATACGTATCTCCGAATTTATATAAAATGCATCTAATTTATAAATTTACATACTTGCAATTGGTTTTAGTTACAAACCGAGATCTGTATTATGCAAGTCTGTGTTTGGTTTTTTCCATAGGGTTGCAATTTCTTAAGCAACAAAAAAGGATATACATAGTATTGTATATCCTTAATTTTAGTATTCGTTTTTTTTTAATTTTAAAGAATGCATTTTTTGGTACTTATTGCCAAAGCTTTCATCTCTCTAGCATTTTCTTTCACACGATCTGTAATTTCTACACCACCAAGTATTCGTGAAAGTTCATCAATTGATTCTTCTGATGATAATTCCTTAATCGTGGTCTGTGTTGATTGACCATCCGTATTCTTCTCGATAATGTAGTGAGAATCTGCCATTGCTGCAATCTGAGCAAGATGTGTAATACAGATTATTTGATGATGTTTTGCTATATTGGAAAGCTGTTCTGACACCATTTGAGCAGTCCTTCCACTTATTCCCACATCAATTTCATCAAAAATCAATGTTTCAATTTCATCTTTATCCGCTAAAACTGATTTTATACCAAGCATTATTCTGGAAAGTTCACCTCCAGAAGCGATTCTAGATAATGGCTTCATTTCCTCACCAGGATTTGTAGATATGATAAATTCACCGTCATCAAATCCATTTGCCGAATAATTTAGTGTTTTATTGAAAACCATATCAAACTTAACATCAAGGAAATTAAGCGCTACCAGCGAGTCTCTGATTCTTTTTGTAAGTTCCTTGGCCTTTCTTTTTCTGATATCTGACAATTGTTCCGATAAGGATACTAGTTTATTTTCCGTATCCGAAAGTGTTTTACCAAGTTTACTCATATAAGCATCATAATCATGATATTTTTCCAATTTGTTTTCGCATTCTTGGCAATACTGTATTATCTGCTCTATTGAGTTGCCATATTTGGCCTTTAAATGGTTAATTAAATCAAGACGTTTTGTAACTTCTATAAATTCTTCTTCTGGATTATCAAAATCATCAATATACTGAGAAATATCTCTGTTTAAATCATTCAACAGACCTTCAATATCAGAAACCTGACTTAAAAAACCACTGACTGTCTCATCAAATTCTGAAATTTTGGTTAGTTGCCTTAGCGCACGTCCTATGATATCTCCTGCACAGGAGGCTTCATACCCGGTCAGATGATATACATTCTGCAGGCCTTCTGAAATCGCATTAGCATTTGATAATTTCTTATATCTTGCAGAAAGCTCCTCATCCTCTCCGACAATCAGTGAAGCACTTACAATTTCATTTATTTCATATTCTAAAAATGATATTTCCCTTAATCTCTTCTCTTCATCAATTCCGGCCTTATCATATTCATATTTTAACTTTGTATATTCTTTATAGCATTGCTCAAGATCCTGTTTCAAATATCCAATTTCATCTTTGGCAAAACGATCTACGATTTCCATATGCTTTTGTTTATGTAAGAGGGATTGGTGTTCGTGCTGTCCATGAATATCGATCAAAAGTCCAGCTATTGCAGCCAGGGCAGATGCTGTCACATTCTCTCCATTAATCTTGCAGATACTTCTTCCCGACATTATTTTTCTAGAGATAATAATTTGATCTCCTTCAATTGGGATATCTAAATCCCTCATTGCTTGAAATACCGACTCATCCTTTGTCTCGAAAATCAATTCGACTAAGGCATATTCTGCTCCATGTCTAACAATATCCCTGTTAATCTTAGCACCAAGTGCTGCATTAACAGAACCAATAATAATAGATTTTCCGGCACCGGTTTCACCGGTCATTATATTAAGGTGGTCTTTAAAATATACTTCCACTTCGTTTATGATAGCAAAATTCTTAACATGTAAGCTGATTAACAATAATAACCCTCTTTTCTGACAACAAAATTACTGTACCTTATACACTCTTCAAAAACATATGTTCTGAATGTATTGTATCATACAAAAAATTCTTAATCAATCCATATTTTATTCCTTGTCGATGTCAACAAAAAATGACAGTTTTCATAATCAATATGCACAACAAAGTATGTCCTAAGCTCATTCCTTTAGACCCAAGCGGGGATACAAAATAATATATTTCCATAATAAAGGTACAATTCTGTGCGGAGTTTTATTTCATAGGAAGCAATTACCTTTGAAATAAAAAACTGCCGATCATATTTTAATTACCAAGTAGAAACCCGATTATATATGATCAGCAGTTTATTTTAATTAGTTATATTTTTTTTACAGTAACCACACAGGTGAGCTTAACGCCATTCACTGTGGCAGTAATCCTCGTTGTACCTAATGCCCTTGTACTTACTGTACCATCACTATACACAACGGCAACTAATGGATTATCCGAATGCCACTGTACCTTACTCGTTGTTCCATCAACCGTCAGTATATAATTCGTATATTGTTCTCCAACTAATGTCGTCTGATTCAAGCCGATTACCATAACCTGTATTGTCGCTAATTTACCAGATTCCGTCATTGCCGTGACAAATGCTGTTCCCGGCGATTTAGACGTTATCTTTCCTGTCGTTTTAGATACAGTTGCCACCGCTGAATTATCTGAAGTGTAAGTTATCTTGTCGGTTGAATTTTTCGGAGTAATTACAGGGTCAAGCTGCTTGGACTCACCTCTTACCATGGTCAGCGACTTGGTCGGTAAAGTAATTGCTGTCGAAGCGACTCGTTCGTAAACTGAAACATAACAGATTGATTTCTTACCACTGCTATCCATAGCACTTGCAGTAATCATAACATTTCCTGCCTTGAATGCAATAACAGTTCCATCATCATCAACAATTGCTACTGATTTATCACTGGTAGTCCATTTTGCATGCTTGTATGTAGCATTCTTAGGTGAAACCGTTGCTTTTAATTTTTTGGAATCCCCAACATACATAGACATTGCTGATTTACTGAGTTTCACACTTTTAACAAGTGTTACAACTCTTACTTCACAACTAGCCTCTGCTTCACTGCCATCAAGTGCTGTAGCAGTAATTGTTACATAGCCTTTCTTAATACCGTATACCTTACCTGTGGAACTTACCGTAGCTATTTTTTTATTACTGGATGTCCATTTAAACTTCTGGTTCGTTGCTGATTCATTGGAAGCAGTTGCAATGAGCTTAAATGATTTCTTTAAGCCTAATTTATAGGTTTTATAATTTAATTTTATTGAGGTAACTGATTCCTTTACCGTTACCACACAGGTTGCAGAATATCCGCCATCATCTGTAGTACAGGTAATGACTACGGTTCCTCCTACAATACCCTTGACTAATCCGTTCTTATCTATGGTAGCTATATTTGCATTTGAACTTTTCCAGGAGACATTAAGCTTCGTAGCTGTACTCGGATTCACGGAAGCTTCTAAAGTAAAGGTTTCACCTTTATTAATTGTCTTATCGGAATAATTGAGTACAAGTCCGTTAACTGACTGTGTTACGGTAACCTTACAGTATGCTACTGCACCAGCTTCAGTTCTTGCCATAATGATTGCTATACCGGATGTCTTAGCAACAATCTTACCCTGATCATCTACGGTAGCTACCTTTGTATCTGTGGATTGCCATGACAGATTATTTTCCGTGCTGCCATTTGGTGAAAGAGTCACTTTTAACTGATAGTTTTCTCCGGTTTTCATCTTAAGATCAGCAACGTCAAACTTGATTGCTGTTGCTACCTGTTTAACGGTAATCGTACAAAATGAGGAATATCCTCCATCTATTGATC
>JAEWMT010000105.1 GCA_023393095.1 Bacillota bacterium | reverse complement strand
CTTTAAATCCCCATAAAAATTAGGATAAGAAATATCTACGCATTCTGCATTTATAATTGTGGTATCACCTTCTGCAAGTAATGCTGCAACGGCAAAAGACATCGCAATACGGTGATCAAACTTACTTTCGATGACTGCACCATGAAGAGGTTTTCCCCCATTTATAATCATACCATCTTCCGTAGCAGCAATATCTGCACCCATTCTGGAAAGGTTCTCTACCATAACATCAATACGGTTCGATTCCTTAACCTTAAGCTCGGCAGCATCCTTAATTACTGTCTTACCCGAAGCTGTGCATGCAAGTATTGCAAGCATCGGAATCTCATCAATCAATGTCGGTATTAGTGCACCGCCAATCTCCGTTCCGGTAAGCTCACTGTGTCTTACCAAAATATCTGCAACTGGCTCTCCTCCATTGTCTCTTACGTTTTCAAGAGTAAGATCAGCTCCCATCAGCCTGCATACACGAAGAATACCATCTCTGGTCGGATTAATTCCCACATTTTTAACTAATATTTCAGAGCCGGGAATCATTAAACCAGCGGCGATAAAGTATGCTGCTGAAGAGATATCTCCCGGAACTTCTATCTTTTTTCCCTGTAATTTAGGATTCGGTAATATTGTAGCTGTATTACCTTTTGAAGAAATGGTAGCACCGAACTGCGATAGCATCAATTCTGTATGATTTCTTGATAAGGATGGCTCTGTAACAGATGTCTCTCCCTCTGCATAAAGACCCGCAAGCAGAATACTGGACTTAATCTGTGCAGAAGCAACCGGTGACAGATAATGAATTCCTCGCAGTTTTGGCTGTCTTGTCGGAGTCATATTGATTGCAAGCGGTGAACAACCGTTATTATTGATGCTTTTGATATCAGCTCCCATCATGGTAAGCGGTGTCATGATTCTCCCCATCGGTCTTTTCTGAATCGACTCATCACCGTTTAACGATACAGCAAACTGCTGTCCACAAAGGATACCGGAAATTAAGCGCATAGTCGTTCCGCTATTGCCCACATCCAGCATATTGGATGGTTTTTGTAGCCCAAATAGCCCCTTTCCATGGATCACCACCTGATCGGAGGAAGCGTCATTTTGAATTTCAATTCCAAGCTGGCGAAAGCACCGAATTGTAGAAAGGCAATCTGCACCCTGCAAAAAATTAGTTACCTCGGTCATACCATCAGCCAAGGCACCAAACATAACAGCACGGTGGGAAATGGATTTATCCCCCGGTACAGTAATAATTCCTTTTAACGGTCCGCTTTTATGAAAATTCATGGATTACTCTCCTATCTATTATACTTATACTATTTTCGTGAATGCTTTCGTATCAGACTGTTATCATCTATAGCACACTTTCCTATGTACCAGTTGTTACTACTCCAAATTTATTAATTATTCTCTTTCATAAATTCTGTAATTATATTTGCTTAACAGTACATTTGCTTTCGTCTGGGCTTGTTCATCATAAAATTCGATTCTCAGTACTCCCTCTTCAAATTCACGGTTATGAATAATACCGATATTCTTAATGCTAATCTGGTTGCTTGCAAGCAATGTAGCAATCGTTGCTATGGCACCTGCTTCATCCATGATATCCACATAGATTTCAAACATCTTCTTCATTAGTCCAATTGATTTATTCGGAATCGTGCTGCGGTATTCGCCCGCGGTATCAAACATATGATAGAGGTAATCACCATCCATATGTAGTAATGCATCGGAAGTCTCCTGTAAAGATGCAATATAATGATTTAATAATTGTCTGATATCCTCTGAGTTCGTAAGACTGATATTCTGCCACATGATAGGAGATGAAGAAGCAATACGGGTAATATCCTTAAATCCGCCTGCTGCCAGAGCTCTCATTTTCTCTGATTCATCATCTGATTCCCGAACCAGATTAACTAACTGCGCTGCAATGATATGCGGAACATGACTGATGGCAGCAGTGATTTTATCATGTTGATAAGGATCAAGGATGATTGGGATAGATCCCATTTTTTTAACCAAATCATGTAGAAGGTCAAGCATCTTATTCGGTGCGCCCTTTGTTGGTGTAAGTATGTAATATGCATTCTCCATCAACAATGCATAGGAATTCAAATATCCGGTTTTCTCTGAGCCAGTCATCGGATGCCCGCCAATGAACTGGTCAGACATTCCTAACTCCTCTATCGCTTTATGAATATTTCCTTTCACACTTCCTACATCGGTTATAATACAGGTGTGTTTCAAGATATCCTTAAGCTGCTTCAGATAATTAATGTTAGTTAATACCGGAGCACATAGATATAGAAGGTCGCAATCAGGAAAGTGTTCCTCCAGAGAGGTTGTGACAGAGTTCAGAACTCCGTCCGAAAGAGCAGCCTGCAAATCGGTACTTGGTTTATCCCTGTGATAGTCATATGCAAATATATTAAAATCACTATTAATCTTTTTTAATGCACGGGCAATGGAACCACCGATTAAACCAAAACCAATAAAACCAATGTTAAAGTCGCTCTTAAAATCACTCTCTAAATCGTTCATGAATGCCTCCCTATTATCATATCATATGAATTATTTTATTTGCACAGTTTTGTATATTCTCATCATCGTTTTCGTTATATGTGGCACTGAGTAAGTCAACATGAAAATTTGATATTCAAATTTAATTGCTTATTACAGTTTTCTTCCCATTAAAGCAGCTAATGGATTCAAATCCTTCGTCAGACTTTCAAACTGCTCAAAGGTTAAGGATTGTGGTCCATCGGAAAGTGCTGTGGAAGGATCCGGATGAGTCTCAATCATTAGTCCGTCTGCACCAACCGCTATCGCGCTCTTTGCGAGAGGCTTTACATAAGCTCTTACGCCGGTTGCATGGCTGGGATCTACAATAATCGGAAGGTGGCTTTTTTCCTTAATAACAGGAACTGCACTGATATCCAATGTGTTTCTGGTAGCTGTTTCAAAGGTACGGATACCTCTCTCACATAATACCACATTCGGATTACCTTCTGAAATAATATATTCCGAAGCGTTCAACCACTCATCAATGGTAGCTGCAAGACCTCTCTTTAACAGAACCGGAAGACCTGATTTGCCTGCTTCCTTAAGAAGGTAGAAATTCTGCATGTTTCTTGCTCCGATCTGGAGCATATCCACGTATTTCACTGCTGCCTCGATGGCATTCAGACTGGTAACCTCACATATAACAGGTAATCCGGTCTCCTCCCTGGCTTCCTTCATGTATTTTAAGCCTTCTTCCTCAAGACCCTGGAATGCATACGGAGAAGTTCTCGGCTTATATGCTCCACCTCTTAAAATATGTGCTCCGGCTTTTTTAATTGCATGAGCAGTAGCTAAAAGCTGTTCCTTACTCTCAACTGCACACGGACCGGACATAATAACCAGTGTTTCTCCACCGATTGTAACATTACCCACCTTAACCTTCGATGGTTCCGGATGAAATTTGCGATTGGCAAGCTTATAAGTCTCTGTAACAGATACAATTTTATCTACATCTTCAAAGATTTCAAGATTCTGATCCTGAAGCTTGGTTTTATCACCAACTACACCAATAATGGTTACTTCCTTACCAGCTGAAATATGAACGTCCAGCCCTTTTGATTCGATTAAATTCTTTACTTTCTCTATGGATTCTGGCTTTGCCATAGGTTTCATTACAATTATCATAAATTCATTTCCTTTCCTTTTCAAGTTTCTTTTTTGAGATTATACTCTGTTTACATTTTCATGTCAATACATTAATGCTTTAAAGTGTAACGGTTTAAAGTGAAAAACCACCTCCCCAAAATAGTATTTGCATTATAAAAGTCAATCTTCATAGTTTTCTCATCCTTTCTTAATAATATAGATCTAAGGCAGCCTATTATTTTGGTACACTTTGCAAGGATACATTTTTAATGCAACAAAAAAAACCGCTCCTCTAATTACTTAGAGGGCGGGAATAGTCTCGCGTTACCACCTCATATTTATCAGCTGCTCACACAGCCAACCTCTTTGAGTACGCCAAGCTTCTTAGTTCATTATTTTCTGATTTCAGAAAGAATAAAGACTTTAAAAGCAGAGTCTTAGTTATACTCTAGCACTATAACGGGTGCAGGGAACCGTCAACAGCCTACTTAGAAATCTCTGTTCGGTGTGAAGCTCAAAGATGTATTCAGAATTTACTTTCTTGCACCTCTCATCATCCGGTTGCTTTCTGTAAGAAAGATTATAATTCTTACTGGTTCTTATCAATGCTTTTAACTTATTTGAACGTTAGTATATACATTACAGGAATTATTGTCAAGTGATTTTTAATAATGATGTAAATATTTGAGTTACCTATATACTCAGGAGACTGAATTGCAACCATATTGATACAAATATTCCAGTTACATTTTTATTTCAATAGCATAGTTATAGAAACTGTAATATTTTCTTATTCAAACTGTGACTGATATAATTTATAATAAAAGCCCTTCTTCTCCATCAGTTCCTGATGAGTACCCTGTTCAACAATATTTCCCTGATCTATAACAAGGATATTATCTGCTCCTTGTATCGTAGATAAACGATGGGCTATTACAAAGCAGGTTTTATCCTCCATAAGCTTGCGCATGGCTTTCTGAATTTTAATTTCGGTCCTAGTATCGACATTGGAAGTAGCTTCATCCAGAATTAGCATCTTCGCATCCAGAAGCATTGCACGAGCTATTGTCAGAAGCTGTTTCTGTCCCTTAGAGATATTGATTCCATTTTCATTGATTATTGTATCATAACCCTGAGGTAATTTATTAATAAAGGAGTGCATACCTACCATTTTAGCTGCTGCAACAACTTCCTCCATTGTGGCGCCTTCTTTTCCGTACGCAATATTATCATAGATACTTCCCTGAAACAGCCAGGTATCCTGCAGAACCATTGCATAAGCCTTCCGAATACTCTTTCTGGTCAGATCCCTAATTTCTTTTCCGTCTATATAAATAGTTCCATCCCATACATCATAAAACCGCATCAACAGATTGATAATCGTTGTCTTACCGGCACCGGTTGGTCCAACAATCGCAGTAAGGCTTCCCGGCTTTGCATGTAGAAACATTCTTATCAATATGACTTTATCAGAGTTATATCCAAAAGTAACATCCTGAATCAGTACGTCTCCCTTCACCTCAGTAAGATCTTCAGCATCAGCTTTATCCATTATCTCCGGTTCTTCATCCATCAGCTTAAATACACGTTCTGCAGCAGCTAAAGCCGACTGCAGTTCACTTATGATATTCGCAGCCTCATTAATTGGACCTGAAAATCCTCTGCTGTATTGGATAAAGGAGGAGATATTGCCGAGAGTTAATTGCTTAGAAAGGTATAGGATTGCTCCGAATACCGTAATCAAAGACAAAGAGAAGTTATTGATAAAATTTACGGTAGGACCGATAATATTACCGTAATATTCAGCATTATAATATGCCTGAACTGCATCCGAATTCAAGTTTTCAAACCGCTTTATTATTGCATTTTCAGCAGCATATGCATTAATTGTTTTCTGACCGGAAACCATTTCTTCAACAAAACCATTCAACTCTCCTAATTTGGATGAGCGCTTACGAAATAGCGGTCTTAGTTTCGTTGTCATATAGCGGGTGTAAATCAGGGATAAAGGTATCATAATCAGCATTACCAAAACTAGTCTCGGTGAAATGACTATCATCATGATAAATGATCCTGCAATCGTAATGATACTGGTAAAAATCTGAACCAAATCCGTCGATAGCGAAGTATTTACCGTATCAATATCATAGGATAGCCTGCTGATAATATCCCCTGCCTGATTACGGTCAAAATATTCTACAGGTAAATCCGCCAGCCTTGAAAATACATCTTCACGCATTTTGCAAACAATTTTTTGGCTTAATCGGAGCATAATCAAAGAGAGCAGGTAGGAAAGAGCCGATGAAGCTATATAAAACAGGAT
>JAEWMT010000085.1 GCA_023393095.1 Bacillota bacterium | reverse complement strand
GCCATTCACTCTGGTACTAAAGTGGTCATATAGAAATATCCCAATTAATAAAGAAAGCCAAATTATTTTCGGATACTTTCCAATAATAGAATATTTAAAAAAATATACTGTAATCATTAGCAGAAAGCCCACTGCCAAGAATAGGATATGTCTACTGACAGCAACACCATATGAAAGTTGTGCTCCGTTAATTGAGTACTTTAAACTAATCTGAGATAAAGCACCTAAGCAGCAAAGAGCAAGAACAACTAACAAAACATGCCACTCAAACCGAGGTTTGTGAATTTTATCCAATTGCTTTTCTATTTCAATCTACTCATAGTCCCATTATAATTTGAATTCCAACTAATGTCAAATTTACTTCCCCTACTCTTCCTAAATAAAAGCACTATCCTTTTGCTTATTGTGGGTCGCCGAAGGCTGTTTTTCTCTTACTGATCAATACACCTATGATTAACCATGCAAGCACTATGTACGAAAATATATTCATTGGAAAGGCTGGTACCGGATAAATGTTGGCAAAAAATATGAAAGCTAAGGCCATAATCGATAGAACAGGAATAATTAAATGAAGATTTCTCCATAATTTATTTTTATAAAAAAATACGATTGCTCCTGCTGTTGTTATGATATAGGAAAGTAAAAGTGCTAAAGTGCCAGTCATTGCAACATATCCTCCCAAATGTATAGCCTCCAAGCCAACGTTAGCCATCAAAACAATAGTAATAATTGAGATAAAAATATTTAATCCAATATAAGGTGTATTATATTTTTTATGGGTTTTTGATAATGTTTGGCTTATCATACCATCTCTGCCCATGGTAAATAATACCCTCGCTCCCGCATTAACGCAGCCTAGAGTAGTAGAAAAGAATGACACACCAACGCATAATAATATCAAAATAGAAAATTTACTGCTTAATTATATGGAAATCAACTCCCCAAGTGGTGTTTCGCTGCTAGTAAATGCCTTTATTCCCTCCGGTGATATTCCAAAACCTAGTACCTGAGCATATGAAACAAATACATAAAAAATACCAGTAATTAATACGGAACAAAAAATCGCTATTGGTATCGTTTTTTTTGGATTTTTACTTTCCTCTCCAAGAGCTGATGCACCCTCAAAACCCGAAAAGGCTAAAAAGCCAAAAACAGCTGCATATCCAATTGATGAAAAACTATTCTCTCCAAGCTTAAAAGGCTCGATACTTAGCCCCGTTGTTTTTGAAGCACCAATAATAATGATACATGCTAATACCAGTATTAATCCCATTGAAATGACTTCAATAATCAGCATCACTCCCGTACTTGTTTTTGCGTCCTTATGAGCTAAATACCCTATGATAAGCATGATAATGATACTAATAATTTTCCAATGAATATGTACATCAAAAATGCTCAGCAAATTCTGAAAATATGAGGTTGCTACTGCAGCACAACTAGCACCTAACATTAAGTATGCTAAAATGATTAGCCATCCCGTAACAAAACCTGCTCTTTTACCTAATGTTTTTTGAGCAAAAAAGTACACCGAGCCCGAAGACGGAAAGTATTGATTGAGTTTTACAATTGAAACAGCTACAAGACCAATAATAATCATTGATACTAAAAACACTAGAGGCTCAGAACAATTTACAAAGTTGCCCATCATTCCTACTGTAATTGCAATAGATGCCGATGGCCCCATCATTGCCACCGATAATGCAATTGTTTCTAATAAATTCAAACTATCCTTCTTTAATTTGTCCGCCTCCATCTGCGTTACCTCTCTTTTTAATCGTTCTGCTGCCGGTTGGAAGTACTTCTAGTTCATCACTTATATTGTTCGCTATCTATTTATTAGTTACTAAACATTCTCTGTTATTGCCATATTTTATCATAAATTAGCCTATTTTGTCTAATTACTTTTTATTTCTCCTATTTCAAGTCTCTTTAGGGGCCTCTTGCTCCTTAATTACTCATCACTTTCCGACATGACGCCGCAGAGCAGCATCTCTAATAACAAATTTCACGCTTCACGAGAAATTGTGTTGTCATGAATTAGGAAGAAGCCTTTTTCTTCACACCTCCCCCGTTGATATAAAAATAAAGGTTCCTGAATTTTTCTCAAATTCTGGAACCTTTATTTTTATATACTGCGAGTGCTTTTCTTGCTATATTTCAGTAGAGGGGAGCACTTCACTAGGAATCCGAGGTAATTCGCGTTTGCTGTGACTGCTGTCGCGCCGTTGATTGAAACTTTAAAGTTCAGTTTATTATTCTCCGTGTCCTCGAATATATCCAAGAGGTTGAGAGTATATGCGGAGTTCGCAGTAATACTGGTTGTCGCAGTTGCCGATATGCCGGACTTCATCCATTGTCTTGATTTAACTTTCTGGTTTCGAGGGGAGTTTATTTTACAGTTATATACATTTTCACAACTTTAGTTTTCCCGTTATATAAAGTTATTTTTGCAGTTACTAATACTTTTCCTTTCCCAACAGCAGTAATCGTTCCGTTTTTATCTACTACTGCTACCTTTTTATTACTTGAGTAATAAGTAATCGTTAATTCTCCAACGGCATTACTTATGTTCGCGTTTTTATCAATATTTTTTACAATCTCCAGGGTCGCGGGTAATGTAACATTAAATTTAATTTTATTTTTATTCGTTTTATCTATGTATAAAACACTATTATTCAGAGTCACTTCTACCTGACTAAGTAAACTTTTCGTAAGATTGGAAGGTGCTTTACTATTAACTATAACGTAATCTGATGCATCAATTACCTGCATGGTAATGTATCCTTCCTCGGAAACTGAATAATGCGAACTATGTGGAAGGTCTTCCAACTTTCCAGTTTTTTGATTATTACGATATACATAAACCTTACTGCCTGGCTTGATCCCCTCTATATTGCCTACATATATACTGACAGTAGCTTGAGCGGGGAGAACGCTGTTCTGATTAAATGAAATTAAAAATCCCTTTATATGTTCTTGATTCAATACTTTATTCAGTTTCGTAAGTTCAGCTAAACTATTTACATGAAGAGATAATTTGATATTCTCTAAATTATTCTCAACACCCCCCAGATTATTCTTGTCAAAAACCCATCGATAGATTTCCTTACTTGTATCATCGATGATTTTAATTGTTAACGTTTTATCTGATGCTTTGATCAACTCTAATAGCTCAGAATCTAGAACAATACTGTTTTCTATCTCCTGTGTTTCTTCATCCCCTTCATATTTCGGAAGCAATACGGATACCATAACATTGTTTGCATTTTCATCCAAAATTAACGTTTTTACCTTATCCACCGGAATAGGAAGAATATAATCCTTTGAAGAATTAATATCTTCTTCTGTACATTTTATCATAACAGAAATATCATTCTCCGAATTCAATGTTATGCTTGCTTCCGACATTGGCGTAGGTGTAACGACTGGTGTTGAAATCGATGTTGTGCCAGATGCCCCACTTGATATATTAGAATTTTCAAAAGCTTTTACTATTAAGTTATAAACCTTTGTATCTGTTACCGTCCCTTTTGTTATGGTCGCTGTCAGAGTTACTGATGCATCTCCAGTGCCGTAAGCAGGTCTTACCACCGTCTGTCCGTCATTGGACAGGATAGATGGATTTGAGGAGGACCAGGTGATAACGGATGCATTCACGGAACCTGCGGTTGGCAATGCCACTAATGCTACCGTTACATGGGATAGGTCTGGATTGGAACCTTTGATTAAGTTGTCTGTTAAGGCTGCTTTGTCTGCTGCTACTTTTGCGATATCTGGGTTTACGGTTTCCGCTAATACAGTAATATTAAATACCTTTGTATCTGTTACGATGCCTTTTATTAAGGTTGCAGTCAGCGTTACTGTAGCATCTCCTGTGCCGTAAGCTGGTCTTGCCACTGTCTGCCCGTCATTTGACAGAATAGATGGATTTGAGGAGGACCAGGTGATAGCGGATGCATTCACGGAACCTGCGGTTGGCAATGCTGCTAATGTTCCCGTTACATGGGACAGATCAACATTGGTGCCTTTTATCACACTGTCTGTTAAGGCTGCTTTATCTGCTGCAACTTTTGCGATATCCGGGTTTACGGTTTCCGCTAATACAGTAATGTTAAATACCTTTGTATCTGTTACGATACCTTTTGTTATGGTTGCAGTCAGCGTTACCGTTGCATCTCCTGTGCCGTAAGCAGGTCTTATCACCGTCTGTCCGTCATTTGACAGGATAGATGGATTTGAGGAGGACCAGGTGATAGCGGATGCATTCATTGATCCTGCGGTTGGTAATACTGCTAATGCTCCCGTTACATTGGATAGGTCCGTATTGGAACCTTTTATTAAGCTGTCTGTTAAGATCGCTTTGTCTGTCGCTACTTTTGCTTCATCAGTAGCCTCACTACTACTAAACAAAGTAATCCCTGCTGCGCTCACAATATAATCTGTTCCTGTAGCATTCTTTTGTTGAATACCCCCAATCGTAAGTCCATAGGTACTAATTGTTGGTATGGATATAGCAATGGATTTAAATCCTATCGTTGGATTATAGCTTGTATACAGAGAATACGGGGATTTATAATATACACTGACATTTGTATTGGCAGGAAGTGCTGACGTAGGCGTTATTAGTAATATTGATGCCGTACTTCCACTTGCGAGAGTATTTGAATCTGCATATATCGCCGGACTTGTACCGTCAGAAGCCGCTTTAATGATTGCAGTATCTGAGATTGTGATTGTATCTCCAGTAGCACCACTTCCTCCATTGGAACCCCCGATGCCGGCACCTCTAAAGCCACCTAATGCAATAACAGTAGCATTTTCTATTCTTATATTATTTGTGCCGCTGCAACAATTTCCATCACCTATTCCCGCACCAAATGAACCGCCTACTGCTCTGATTACTCCTCCTGTTATAGAGATATTACCTCCTGAACCTTGTCCACCTCCTCCGATACCTGCTGCTTCGTCTCCGCCGATTGCAGTAACATTACCACCCGATATGATAATGGTACCCCCATTTCCATATAGACCTCCCCCGATACCTGCTCCTCTTGAACCACCTTGTGCTATTACTTCACCGCTCTGTATACTAATGGTGCCTCCCATAAATATTGAACTATTATTACTACTGTAGCTTCCTCCGATACCCGCTCCATAAAAACCGCCCGTTACAGTAAGCTTTCCCAAACCCAGGATAGTAAGGGTCTGTCCTAAATTGACCTGCAGCCCTGCTTTGTTAGCTCCGCTTTTTAATATATTAGTTGTACCGTCCTTCAATGTAAGTGTAACATTGGCTCCTCCTGTCAACGCAAAAGCGCATATATCCGCAGTACTTAACTGAATATCTACCGTATTCAGCGTTATGTTAGCTGCCACTCCGTTCACAGCAATACAATTACTGGTTGTAGCTCCTGCAATCGTAATCTCTTCACTTGCCGCTATCACTTTGCTTTGTGAGGCGCCATAAGTCACCTGAATTGCTGAACCTGTAGCAGCTACCGTGATATTCCCCTCACTGATATCGAAAATATTGTTATCAGGGTCGCTTGCAGCCTCTGCCGGTACTTTTTGCAACAGTACAGCTGTAAATATCAGAATACCTATTACTAATAATTTTAAAACATTTTTCTTTCTCATCCGCTTATCTCCCTTTTCCAAAATTGTATTTATGTGATACATTTCACCACAACAATCATTAGCACCATGAATAATGCAAGAATTTCTTTGTTCGCATTTGTACCTGTTAAATTAACTTAATTGTATTTAGCCCCTTAAGGAAAATAAAATTGTATCTATACTAAGCTTTAATGGGAAATATTCCGCTTTCCCATCTTCGTTATCCCAATACACAGACTTTTCATCATATTTGACCTTCTCAAAATATGACCTGTCACTTAGTTTGATGTAAGGAATGGTTTTCACCAGCTTCTGCATATTATAAATAACCTGGCTGCCATCATCAAAATCAATGCGGAGCTTATTATCCCCCTCCGCATGGACCTCTGTAATTTTACACATACGTTGCCACCTCTTTAACTATGAATTTTCATACAAACATATCATGCCTATCCTTTGATTTAGTTTGCCCTTTGAATTATCATATAGAATGAAGCTGTACATGTGTATCCCCCTTATGGGGGATTTTATTGACGTAATATAAATTATTAATTATAATTATTTTAAATAATGTAAATATGATAGAGTATGTAAATACTTTAGATACATAGAATAGACAAATAATACGAAAGCGAACGGTTCGACATAAAATGAAGAACAAAATATACCTAAACAGGGCACGAATAAATTCCATCTTATCCGTAATATATGATTATCCTATTACGATACTGGAAGCACCGATGGGATACGGAAAAACTACAGCAGTGAAAAAGTTCCTTGAATGTGAGAATATAAGGTCCCTCTGGTTTACCTTCTCTGATCTGAATCTTTCTGAGACTGCTTTCTGGGATAAATTTACCAAAGAAATTATAAGGATCAATGCACAGGTGGGGACTGCTTTTGAGTCACTTGGTCTTCCTTCGGATGCTCCCCAGACGGAGAAGTTTTTACAGATAATTTCAGATATAAGCTTCACTGATCACTTACTGATTGTACTGGATGATTATCAGAATGCCCATGATATCTACTTGAATAAATTACTTATGCGGCTTGCGGGAGAAGAGATTGACGGTCTTCATATTCTACTTGTCACAAGGGACACCTCTGATATTAATTTTGTTGAGCTACTTTCCAGAGGATTATGCAGTATCATCACCAGGAATCAACTGAAATTTACGAAAGCTGAGCTTACGGACTACTGCCATTTATTGAAAAATAAAATTACGGAGGAAGACCTTCATAATATATATGAATATACCGACGGGTGGATATCCTTTGTATATATTATTTTATTGGGATTGGACAATGGTGTCCCGATAGGAATGAGTACAACAATAGAAGATTTGATAGAAAAGGCATTGTTTGCTTCCTATGAGCAAACGATACAGAACTTCCTGTTAAAGCTCTCCATTATGGAAGAATTTACGGCTAAGCAGGCAGAATTTATTACAGAAGAAGTGAATTCAAAGCATTTACTAAAAAGATTAAGTAAAGAAAATGCATTTATTTTTTATGATGAAAAAACCGGCGTTTACAAAATACATAATGTCCTTCTAGATTTTTTGAGAATGAAGCAGAATTTCACCAAAGAAGAAGCTTGTGAACTATATTGCCGCCTAAGTGACTGGTATATAGAAAGACAAGAATTTCAGACAGCTTATGGTTACCTAAATCATGTTGGCCAGACAGAACGGATTTTATCTCATTTGAATAATCCAAGAAACATCCAAAATAAGCAATTCACCTTTGCAGGCGCAGAGAAAATGTTTAATCAGACACCACGTGATATGCTTTTTAGATATCCGATAGCTTATCTTTTGTATATGTTCTACACCATTGTAACAGGTAAGGAAAACGAGGTTTTATCTTGGGAAAAGCGTCTCGATGAGCTTGAACTGTATTATAAAAATCTGGACGGTATCGAAGAAACATATCGTAACCGCATTCTTGGTGAGACCTTAATTGTACGTAAATTCACACTCTTTAACCATATATCTGAGATTAAAGCCTCCAACAAAGAAATCCTGCGGCTTTTGAACGGACAGAACTCTTATATTACCTTTCAGGAACAAGAATTTACCTTTGGATCGCCACACTATCTTTATATTTATTTCAGAGACGTCGGCAGCTTTAAGAAACTATCCGAAATTCTTTCTGAAAATGTCGGTTATGCCGAATTCTCCAATGGCTGCGGGACAGGCTGTGATTCCCTGGCTTCTGCTGAATACGCCTTGGAAACAGGCGATTTCGAGAATGTTGAACGTAACCTATTGGAGGCTATGATAAAAGCAAAAACCATGTCACAGAGTGCGGTAATAATCTGTGCGAAATTCAGTCTGGTCCGTCTGCGAATCGTTCAGGGAAAACTTTGTGATGCTCTGGAACTTCTGGAACAAATGCAGCAGGAATTTGGAACACAGAATAATTCCTTATTTAATACCTCCCTTGATTTATGTAAAGGTTATATATTTGCCAACATAAATCAGTCGGAACAGATTCCTTCCTGGCTTCAGATTGGAGATATGACGGAGGCTGACTTTATGTTTCAGGGAGTTGCTTATAATTATCTTGTGTATGGCAAAGCAGTTATGGCTTCAAGGAAGTATGTAGAACTTGAAGCTTTAACGGTTCACT
Source organism: Bacillota bacterium (assembly GCA_023393095.1). GTDB lineage: Bacteria > Bacillota > Clostridia > Lachnospirales > Lachnospiraceae > Mobilitalea. Next base: position 24,198 of record JAEWMT010000085.1, on the reverse strand, counting down.
TTAAAAAATATTTTTCTATCTACAATAACCAGCTTGGCCTGATCTATAATAAAATATTTGAGTCTGTTGCTAAATACCATCTGTACGGAGCAAGCGCAGGAGCTGCATGCCTTGAAGACACCTTGAAGGAAGCAGCGCAGGACAAATTGATTATGCCCTTCGTTGAAAGCGCACCACATATCTTGGAGCTGTTGCAAATAGTCATTCATAAAAAACCAGAAAATGAGTATGTTAAGCGTGTTCTTTCACTTTGTCAACAATACAATCAAATAATTCATAGTCAACTGCATACAGCAGTTGTTATGACGAAGCGTGAAATAAGTATTCTCTCCTTATCTGCCGAAGGTTTAAACAGGAAGGAAATATCGAACCGCCTATTCATTACCGAAGAAACTGTAAAATCTCATTTCAAAAATATTTATCAAAAGCTTGAAGTGAGCAGTAAGCTCTCAGCAATTAAAATAGCTCAGGACCGCGGATACTTGGAGTCCAAAACTCCGATTAGCTCCTAAGCCTACTCCTCAAATTCGCCCCAACTTTTGCCCCAATTTCTATATACCTTCACGACGTCAGACGAATTTTATAATGTCTAATTCATTAATCTTATCAACCAAACTGAGGCTGACGAAACATGATGAAATCATGTCTTTTCAGCCTCCCCTTTTTAATGAAAGACCTGTCACAATGGCGTGGCAGGTCTTTCATTTTCTATGGAAGCCCCAGTTTTCAAGGCTTGTATACATTTTATTTTTTTCAACATCTCAGCTTTTTTTACCTCAAAAAAGTCTATACGCAAATTTTTGTTTTAATAAATATCAAGATGATAAATCACAAATTTCATTTACCATTTAAATATAGTTGTAGTAATCGTTTTTTGCTATTTCCCTATTGATAGCCTCATCTATAGTTTCTGTATATTGAAATTTATCTATATCAGAATAGTAAGTAGACTCTAAAGAAGCTATCTTTATACCACTAATCTTGGATATAATAGCTGGATTTGCCATTCGTTCAACCATAAATTTTATTGCACTCTTCATTTCTATAAAAAAAGCCATTGCATATTCCAAGTTATGATCAATGGCTTGTACTTCTCATCGAAAACATCCTCATTATCCCAATTGATAAATCAATCTATACGCAACTTTAATATCACATGATGTCACAAGATGAATTTTAAATCCCCCTTTTCTTACTTCTGCAGCATATAATAGCACATGATGAAACCACATGAAATCTCAACTGCTCAACCTCCCCTTTTTAGTAAATAGCCTGCCGAGGTTCGGCAGGCTATTTGCTTTGTGGTTGGCATAGGCTTATTTACTAAGTCTTCGGGATTTCATCTTAAATACGATTTGTTATGAGACTTAGGATAAAAATTAATCATTAAACATTTGCATCAGTTGCAAAGGCTTCTGAACCCATTGGCGAAATGGTGACGTAAAGGCGTAAGACGTGTTCACCGGTATTTACAACCTGCAAGCTTTCCTGACCATCAACCTGCATTAACTCGCCCACTTGCAACGAGGTTTCATTGCCATCCGTGATAACCTTGGCTTTACCTTCCATGACCTGCAGGAAAAGGATTGATTCTAGATGTGTATGTCCCGGTAGCATTTCCCCTTTTGCAATATTTAGAACAAAGGCAATAACATTATCACTTTTGAAAAGCATCCTCTTGGTAATTTTACCTTGTGGTTCATAAAAATAATCATTAAAAACAAACTTTTTCATGGATAAATTCTCCTTAAATTTTAGTTCAAACTTTAATATACCCCATATGCTGTAGTATAAGCAGATTTTTACACATCTTACCCAAGAATATCATCTACCAAGAAAAAATGAGCCTTTACACTTAAAAGACTCATTTTTACACTTAAAAACTTATATTCACTTAAATTTCTCTATTGATAAATGAACATTGTCTAAGCTCACACCAAAAGCCGAACTCGAAACACCTTGTTTTCAATTTGATACATTAGCTCACCATCATATTTCTTAGCAAACGCAATCACACTTTTACTCCCTATGCCGTGACCCTCTTCAAGGGTGACGGGATAGCCGTTTTCGTCAAGTATGGTATCCTCCGGACAGGGATTTTCCATTTCTAGAAGCAAGCGCCCAACATTACGGCAGTTAAAATTGATAAAAGACTGTTTACCACTCGATTTCTTCAAACTAGCCATTATGGCATTTTCCAAAAGATTAGATACCACCATAGAAAGTTCTAAGGAGTTCACCGAAAGTTCACTTGGAATATCCAGTTCGATCTGTGTGAGAATGCCGGATTGCTCTGCAAGCTTTACATAATGGCAGACAGAGGCATTGACTAAATGGTTTTGGCAGTAGACCTTACTAATCTTGGGAGTTGCCTGATTATGTTTTTTCAGCAGCGCGACAGCCTCATTGTTTTCCCCTTGCTCCAAAAACTCTAAAAGCATATTGTTAAAATGACGACGGTCATGGGCGGCACGGCTATTCTGCACAGATACCTCCTCCATTAGTTTAAGCCGTTCTGACATATTGTCGGCTGCTAATTGCAGATATTCTCGTTCCGTCTGCATTTTATGATTCTCCTCTTTCACCCGATACTCTTGCTGAAGATATTTAAGTGAAAGAAAAATGGAGCTATATGATGCTAGTTCGATAAAAATCAGCAAAAGCATCGGCACTGCCTGTTCAGTAAGGGTGGCGACAATATCCTCTGTGCAAAGAACATAATAGGTAAAGGTAACATAAACCCCCAGTGCCACAGCGAAATATGCCGTCCAATGCTCCACTGCCTGCCGGTATAAGGGACGAACAAAACGTAACAGAATTAGCAGAAATGCACCAAACAGGATAATACGCAATATTGAGTTAGCATAGATTGGATATGGTAATCTTCTTGAAATGACGAAGCTTAACACTATTACGGTATCACTGATATTTTGTACCGTCAGATAACTGAACAGCCACTGCATAAAGGTATCTTTGAATAAAGGTCGTACTGCAAAGCACAATACAGCAAATAAAACCATATCAATTTTTGCCAACAAGGTTAGATTTCCACTGAGGTAACAGAAAACTGCCGTACCCAAATCTAGACACAAAATGCCAAGCATGGTAAGAAACGTCACCTTCTTGGAGTATTTTGGTTGCAAAAGGACAATCATCAACAAAACATTGGCAGTGGTGGATATAAGCGCTCGTAAGATATCGGGAAATAGTGAATTCATCTATTCTTCTCCTTAGCCATAAGAAAATCCATGTATTGATCTCGTACCGCAGAGTATTGCTTTGCGGCAATGGGAACAACTTTTCCACCAAATAGGGTAAAGCTATCCTTGGCAAAGCATTCCACCCACCGCATATTTATGAGATACGAGATGTGACATTGTAAAAACCGATTATCCTTTAGAATGGGCATATTATATTCTTTAAAACTTTCCCGAAATGTACGGCTCATTACCTCCTCACCATTTGTCAGGGTAAAGATAGCTCCATGATTACGGTATTCGCTGCATAGGATTTCAGATAGATTGAGTACTCGCAGGCTCTCAGGTGTCTTAACAGTAAACGTCCGTTCTTTGGATAGGTCTATTTTCAAGAGTGCAAAAGAGAGTGTATCAAACAGCTGCTGTTTATCGATTGGCTTAACCAAATAGTTAATGGGACTTGCAGCATAAGCTTGCAAAGCAAACTGAGGCTCGGTAGTGATATAGATAATTTGGGTCTCACGGTCAAATCGACGGATTTCTTTGCCTAGCTCAATGCCACTTACCATGGGCATGACGATATCTAATATGTAGAGCTGAAAGTTTTTGGATTCAGTGACGTTCAGCAATTGGTCAGGGTGAGAGAACTTTTCAACTTCTGCATCCAATTTATGAATGGTAAGGTATTCTGTTATAAATGCGTGAATGTTTTCCAATTCTCTCGGCAGATCATCACAAATAGCTATCTTTAGTATGGTTACACCCCCTGGTAAGCATTTTTACATTTAAATCAATTTTTTTAATACTACAACATAATCAAAGGAGCTACTCTTACTGCCCTTCCGAACCTTGATATAGTAGGTTCCTTTCGAATACTTTCTTCCGACCCAATGATAATAGTATCCTTCCGAACATGCTAAATTTTTACTGCTATCATATAATACTTTTCCCTTAGAATTTAATATTTGAAATTCAAGATCTCCATCAAGCATATAACCTATGGAAAAATCAACATTTTGATCTGATTTAGTAACAGCAAACTTATACCAGTCAACTTTTGAGGTACTATCTGAAATTATAAAATGACTTTCTAAAGCTTGACCCTTAATTTTTAATAATTTTGCCTTAGATTTACTGGAACCTGCTTGTTTGTCCACATCAATACCCTCGCTTACTAATTGATATATGGAACAATCAGCTTTAATCTCTAGATAATAAGTGCCTTTTTTAACCGTATAATATTTAACAATCGGAACATATTGTTTTTCATCATTCAGATCACTAACAACATAACTATTATTTGTTAACTGTTTCTTGTTTTCGTCTAGAAGTCGAAAATATACACTTCCACCATTTGAATTATCATAGGGAGTGAGGAAAAATTTTAATAATTTCGTTTTCTTTACATCAATTTTATATATTATTTTATCATCCTCAGATGCTTGATATGCTATCGTGTACTTGCCAACTGATAAAGTTCTTTCTTCATTGCTTATTGAATACAGCTTTACATTAAAAGTGGTTATACCACTTGGATTCTCATTGTTATACGTAAATTTAATATAATAAGTACCTTTCTCTGGTATTGGCCTTTCTATATCCGTTGATTTATCAATGGCATTTAGTTGAAAGCTTTTGCCCACGGGTTTGGTACACTCTTTATCCTGATATATTCCTGCCTCTAAAGTTTCATAATAGCTTGATTGTTTCAACGAAATCAAAAGCCCCCCCACTTTATCTACCGTAAAGGGTAAAACCAAGTCCATTTGCTGGGCAGCATCACCAAAATTTATTTCACTATATCCATCTTTCGTAATATCGTCAAAAGAATTAATGCTATGTACTGATAAATCTGATATATTATTCGGTATTGTCGGAAGTATTTCAGCCTCACAATTTAATCCTAAGGTAGTATCCGATAAATTCCCCGTAGAATTACTAAGCTCATAATAGAAATAATAATGTCCCTCCTTTAGCTCTATCTCTAGATCCGTTACTCCATTTGTGCTGGTTATTCCGGTAATCTCTTTAATTTTTTCTGAATCTTTGGAATAGCCCGTTTGGATTGCAAATGTTAAAATCCCCGGAATAGTATCTCTATCCTTAACAGAGATATTAAGTTTAATTTTTCCATCCTTTGGCATATCAAAATCAAATGCTATGTGTTTCGTTCTATTATCGAGATCAATTGTAGTAGAAGACTTGTTCGAATTAGCTAATGCTCCTTTATAATCTGACATTAGAATGAACAAAAATAGTAAACAACACACCGCAATAATTCTTAAATACTTTTTCAATCGTATTACCCCCTAGAGTATTAAATTATTAAAATATAATATACAAATAATAACATATTATGTAATTTTATCAATACATATATTCTCTTTATAATAATCTGCAACTAATTCGTTTGCTTATGCTCTAAATGAAAAAAGCTATAAAATTATATAATATTTCGTGCCTTATATATAATTAATTACCCTTCCCTTTTTAGCAACAACCCACTACAATGGCGTAGTGGGTTAATAAAATTTAATCAATCAATTTCGTTCATTTTCTACTCCACATAATTCTTAAGATACTCCTCCAGATTACATTCTTCCCTTATCAACTGATCATTAATTTCACTCAGTTTAGTATAATCACAGGCAATTTCCGGGTTTTCCATCAATGCTTTTAGTCTTTTAATCTCCTCTTCCGTCTCTTCTACCATCATTTCTATCTTTTCCATTGCCTGTTTCTTTCTTTCCAGAGCTTTTCTATCCCACTCATTTCCACTGGAAACTGCTTTTCGTGTGTTTGTCTGCCCTACCAAATTAGTGGAAGCTTTCACTTTGGCAGAAGCTGGCACTCTTTCTATATATTCCTGATAACCAAAAGGATAATAATTTACCTTATCCTTTTCAAATACTAGTAGCGAATCTGCAATTTTTTGCACAAAATACCGATCATGGGATACGAAAAGAACTGTCCCTTCATAGTTCTTGAGCATAGATTCCAGAGCTTCCTTCCCAACAATGTCCATATGATTCGTCGGTTCATCTAGAATAAGAAGATTGGGTCTTTTCTTAAAAATCTTAGCAAGACTCAAACGAACCCTTTCTCCACCGGACAGCTGACAAACCTTTTTATATACTGTGTCCTGAGTAAATAAGAAGCATCCAAGAGCAGAACGAGCTTCGGACAAAAGTATATCAGGGAACACTTCGCAAAAATCCTCTAGTACGGTCCTATCATTCTCATTCTGAGCAAGCTGTTGGTCAAAATACCCCAGATCGATTTGATATCCATAAGAAAATGTTCCCTCAAGCTGATTAACCTGTCTCACAAGTGTTTTCAGAAGCGTCGATTTTCCAATCCCGTTTTCACCAATTACTGCAAGTCTCTGCCCTTTTTTGAGCTCAAAACTCACTTCACATAGCGGTTCGTCATAGCCGATCACAAGCCGGTTTACCTTTAGAACCTCCTGCCCTCCCACCCTTGACGGCTTAAATTCTGCATGAAAGGACTTAAGGTCATATTTTTCCGGTGCTTCTACAAGATTCATGTGTTCGATCTGCTTCAGTTTGGATTTGGTCATAGCTACCTTAGTCGGATGATGCTTATATTTTTCGATTAATGTCATGAGTCTTGTAATTTCCTTTTGCTGCAATTGATAATCCTTTTGCTGCTTATCCCAATTTAACCGCTTCTGTTTTACAAATGCCGAATAATTTCCCTGATATCGTGTCATCTTCCTATGTTCGATTTCATAAGTTACATCTGCTATCTTATCTAGAAACATTCTGTCATGGGAAATGATTACGACAGCTTTGGGATACTGCTTCAAATATCGTTCCAGCCATTCAATCGTGGGCAGATCCAGATGATTCGTAGGTTCATCCAGCAGTAAAACATCGGGCTTACTTAACAGCAATCGAATGAACGCCAGCTTCGTTCTCTGTCCACCGGAAAAGTTTTTTATGGGTCGTTTTAGATCTATAAGGGCAAATCCAAACTTAGTAACAACGGTTTCCATTTCCGATTGATAAGTATAACCTCCCAATCGCTCAAAAAGTTCCAGTGTTTTTGAATAATTCTCCAGTACTTCCTTCGACTGGTCTGTTTCCATCTGGATACAAAGCTGTTCCAGCTTTGCCTTCCATTCAAGCAAGGTTGTATAAGCCTTTAAAAGCTCCTCTTTTACTGTTAAATTCTCATTCTCAAAACTAATTTGCTGTAAGAAACCAATGGTTGTATTAACTGCCTTTCTGATACAGCTATTTTCATCGCTATCTATATGATTCAATGGAAGCATCCCAGCAATGAGCTTAAACAAAGTGGTCTTTCCACAACCGTTTCGACCGACAATTGCGATTTTCTCTGTATTTCTTATTTCAAAATTAATATGATCAAGTATGGTATCGGATGCGTAATTCACACATCCGTTATTGATTTGATAAATCATAGTTATTATCTTTCCTTTCTCTAAACCTTCTAGTTAATAGGTAAAATTAAATGAAAAACTGCCGAATCAGGTTAATGGCTGCAAACCTGTCCGACAGTTTAATGAATTCTTGTTTAATAAGAAAAACCGTCAGTTTCACTAACGCTTTTTCATTGCATAAAAAAACTGCAGACAGGCTAATGCTGTTGCAGTCACAATCAATAAATCAATCCTGATCATTACTTCTTAAACTAGGATGCCAAAGTGAGGTGCTCAAAATAATCCTCATGAATCATCAGGAGAATTATCAAATGAATTTGGCATCAGCTATTTTAAGAAATGAAACCTCCGAGCAAAACATAGCCGACTTTTTTCAATTGTAGTCTTTGCGCGGAGATAAGTTTCACTGTTATAATCTTAGTTGTAGGTTTCACAGAATTGTTCCTCTCTGACTTGTTTTTGTATAGGTAATTGAGAAACTCATAAATTATAGTTATTGTATACAATTACAAAGACTATATAGTACGCAATTGCCTATTGCTTTTGTAAATTATATCATATATCCCAGTAATTGCAAGTACAGATCGTAGTTACATAGTACAATCATCTTTTTCTACGTGATGCTTTGGTTAAAAGACCGCCAAGTAATCCTACTATAATTATTTTACCCCTTATGTTGGTGACAGGGGTTGCAATCAGTATCAAGCCTAATAATATAAGTATAACAATCATTATTCGCTTTGCAACCAAACGTCCGGTTCCTAAATGACTGTTTTGACTAATTTGTTCAAGACATTCTTTTAATTCACTGTCTGAAGGATTGATTCTTAAGTTGTCAAGAAATATCTTTTTTGCTTTTTTGAACTTACACATCTTAAGATAACATTTACCTATTAGAGTCATAAGCTCATAATTATACTGACCTGAATTGTTAATCATATTATATATTTTAAGAGCCTTCATATAGAGTGCTGCATTATAATAAACATTTGCTATGTAATAATAAATATATATGTCATTTGAGTTTATTGCGAGAGCAGCTTGAAATTCATATTCCGCCCTTTGGTAGTCCTTGATTCGTATGCACAACTCTCCCCAAAGACAAAAAAGATCCGGATCTCCTGAAAAAAGTTCGGCAGCTTTATTAAGATATGTATCCGCGCTATTTAACTCACAATTCAACAGAGCCATAAATGCTGATTCCCGATAATAAACATACTCCTCATAATTAATATTTAACCTTCTATCAAAGTAACAATAGCGGGGGACTCTTTCATTCCCGATTTGAAGGAAAAGATATTCAGCAAAGGCTCTATTATAAGTATTTCTTATATATTCTTCCTGAGTGCTCCATTCAAAATAACGATTCAGAAATTTCCATATATCCCTAGGTAATAAAAAGTTCCTTGATAAGAATTCAAGCATGCTTCTATTTACAATTTCCTTTGCATCCAGATTCCATATGATAACATTATTTAATAATTCTTCCCAGTATCTAAGCTCAAGTCTTTGATAAAAATCATGATACAGTTCTAGTACCTTATCAAAAAACTTATTGATTTCACGGTCGACATCGTTATTACTCATAGAATGATTATCTGGTCTCAAATTTAGATTTTGAACTTCAGGCTCAGGATCTGCTTGGTTAAAATTAATATGCGTTTCCCAATTGCTCTCATCGTTATCTTCGTCTTTTAGGGTTTCTACATTTTGATAAAGCTTATAATTCTTCATATGATACGATGAAGTAGGATTTTGACTTCCATGGTCCGAATTTTCTTGGTTATAATTAATATGAACTTCAGAATTATTCTCTTCTTTACCCTCATATTTTAGTGTTTCTACATTTTTAGTATCTTCTGGATTTTGCAGGGTTTCTATATTAGAATAGAGAGCATTATTCTTCACATATTTTAACAACCTTTCATATGCTTCCCGAAGCTCCTGATATCCCTGCGGATCATCCTCTGGACGATTTATTTTTAGTTGTTTTGCATATGCTTTTTTAATCATGGAAGCATCCGATGTAGGGTCTATGCCTAATCGTTCCCAATCATTCATTAGTAATCATACCACCCTTCCAATGCTTCCAATTTTTCTCTCACTTCTTTTGCTGCTTTTCTGATATCCTGTGGATTTTGCTTGTCCAAAATACTTTCAAAGTAATTTAATAATTCTCCTATATACTCTCTTCTATCACCCAATGCCTCTTCGTAGAGTCGTTCCCCCTTTGCAAGAAGGAGTTTATTTTCCGTTTTATCTCTGGGATGTATCTTGATTTCCTGTAAAGCGATTAATCTTTGTTCTATTTCTTCCTTAGTCATGGAGCCAGCATTTTGTTCGATAACTAAAGACTTCTTTTCTCCAGTTTTTAAAATAGTGACCTCAACTTCCAAGATACCGTTAATATCATAGGTATATCGGACCTCTATTACCTCTTCGCCATTTTTTGCCGGAGCAATTTTGATTGGCAATACTCCTAGATAAATATTTCCGTCTACCTTTCGATTTTCTCCCTGATATATCTTAAGGTTAATCTCCGTCTGACCATCCTTGATTGCAGAAAGACGCTCCATCCGGCTGACCGGTATTGGTGTATTACGTTCTATAATGGGCAAAAAATACCCGGATTCATATTTTCCTCTCGATATCTCCTTAACGACTGAGGTACCCAGAGTATATGGGCATACATCCGTTAAGATGATCTCCTCTAATAATTCGTTTCTCTCCTTTAATGCCACCTGAATTGCAGCACCTAGCGCTACTGCTTCATCTGGATTGATGTTGCTGTATGGAAGCTTTCCAAACATTTTACCAACTATAGATTTTATTAACGGCATCCGGGTTGCCCCTCCGATAAGAATAACCGAGTCTAGATCGAACGGCCTTATATCCGCGTCCCTCATAGAACGTTCAATTGGTTGACGAAGCCTGAGAAGTAGCGGGGTAACTAGTTGCTCATATTCCGGTCTACTAATTTCATGATTTAATGTTGACCCTCGGTATGTAAAGGTCATATTACCAATCTTTTTCTCCCCCAGCATCCGCTTACACATTTCCGCCTGCTTATAAAGTGCTGATAATTCTTTAGATTCCAACATATTAATATTGATTTGTTCCTTCTCTAAGAAATAATCAACTAGAACATTGCTAAAATCCTCACCGCCCAAATAGTTATCACCTGCAATTGCCCTAACTTCCATTATCCCATCAAACAGCTCCAGAATGGAGACATCAAATGTCCCTCCCCCGAGATCAAAGATCATAAACTTTGTTTCATCATTCTCCTGATGAAGCCCATAAGCGATAGCGGCAGCTGTTGGTTCGCTAATTAACCTTTCCACATGAAAACCGGCCAATTCCGCAGCCTGTTTTGTTGCCTTTCTCTGATTGTCATTAAAATATGCCGGTACACTGATAACAGCCTCCTTCACTTCTTCACCAAAATAAGCCTCCGCATCTTCCTTTAGTGCTTTTAGAATAAAAGCTGATAGATCAATGGGAGTAAAAACATATTTTCCAAGAAAATATTGTTTATCCGTCCCCATATAACGTTTAAAACAGGATGCTGTCAAATGCGGATGCGTGATTAAGCGCTCCTTAGCTACCTGTCCTATCAGTATTTCATCATTATCGTTAATACTGATAACGGAAGGAGTAAGATTCGAACCTAGTATATTGGGAATGATAACCGGTCCATCTTCACTCCAGTATGCACATAGACTATTTGAAGTTCCTAAATCTATTCCTATAGTTGGCACTTTTATTCTCCTTTTCATCAAGTCGTATAAAAAACACTATTTAGCCTAATTATAACTTTTTCCCCAAATTATTCAAGTTTAATAAGAGGTTTTCATCTATGTTGTTTATAAAAACATTGCAAAAATGATACTGAGAACTTATCATACCAAACTTGAAGACATAACAGAAATGTCCGTTAATGTATAACTGTTTGACTTCCGGATTGGAAGAAGCATGAGAAGGCATGGCAGCATAAGCAGCTTTGTAAGGATCATAGGAATCATCCAGTTTCATGGCTTTTTTGTAGATAGCCTGTTGCGGATGCGACAGGCTATTTGCTTAGTTTATTAATCGTAGATAGTCTACTGGCACATCCTATTTCTTTAAATTAAAGATTATCTCAACTCCCTTTTTGTCATATAAGACTCCGTTCTTAGACATATAAAATCTATTATCTTTACTAACCGTAATACTTTTAAGATTACTCAATGTACTAAAATCACATAAAATTTCTACCTTTTTCCCCAGAATCAAATTCTCAAGAAATCTTGAACTATACAGAAATGTAATATCTGTCACAGTATCCGGCACTTCATAATATACTGCGTTTTTATAAGGTGGATACGCTTCTAATCTAGTCACATTCTTATCATATAATACCCCATCCTTGCAGTTATAGTTCTTGCAATTCTTAACTGTTTTGAATTCAGAAATACTGGAATGGTTCATAACCCCGTCCCAGCTTTGATATGCCTTCAGATTCTTACCTATTATTAATGTTTTTAACTTTGTACAACCGAAGAAAGCGCCCCAATCAATATTTATTACTGAGTCCGGTATTTTAAAAGAGGTACCATCTTTTTGAGAAGGATAAGCAATTAATTTTGTACCTTTTTTATTATAAACTATATTCTCTATGCTCTTATACTTTTTACATTCTGGAGAAATCTGTATGTTCCTAAGATTGGGAAACAACTGATAGAACTCCGCAAATCCACCGCCTTCATGCATATAAAACTCAGAAAATGTGCTTGGAAGTATAATTGTATCTATATTAAGATATTGACTGTCTCTAAGTTCAACGCCCGTACATCCCTTGGGAAACTCCAGAGTGGTTAGGGGAGATTTTTGTGGGAATCCGCAAAATATCCAATTCTCTTTTTTATACAAACCACCTTTATACACTGCATAATGTTCATTTTCCGTTGGCACTAAGATTTTTTCAAGGTTTGGAAAACCAATTAATAAGCTGTTAAAATCAAATACCCATAACTCCTCCATCTCTTTTGACAGTCTTATCGTTTTTACCTGTTCCTTATTACTGATCATACTCAAGTCTATTGACTGTAAAGTGCTCGGAAAGGTCACATGTTCCATGACAAGATTTCTAGGCCATGCAATGGTTTTCGTCTTCCCTTTATCATATAAAACTCCATTTTCAGCTGATAGATTAGCATTATTGATGTCAACCGTAATTTTTTGCAAAGAAGGTAACCCGTCTGTAAACGAATAAAGAAAGTCACTATTATCGCCATAAGGAGCATCTAATGGGCCAAAGGCTTTCCCTATTGCCAGGTGCTGCAAGCTACTGTTTCTTATATATGGCATCTTAAGAGTTGTTACTGTATCCGGTATCGAGAAATATTTATCTATTTTTCCTGCAGGATAATAATATAGTGTCTTCATATCCAAACTATATAAAACATTATTCTCTGCTGTGAAGTATTGATTTTCAACATCCACATCAATGGTTGATAACATATTCAGATATTCTTCATTTCTTCTATCATTTTCGGATTCCAAATATATATCCTTAACATTCTTACCGATATGAAGGACCGTTACTTCCTTGAAGAATTTCAACATATTGATATCTAAATATATTACAGTATCATCAATTATAATCTTTTTTACACTTGTCAAGCCATTCTGAATTATATTCAGATTTTCATTTCCTCGATCAGTAATCACAAATACTGACTCCCCATTATATTCAGCTGCGTTCGTTCCGTCATAAACAAATGTATCATTCTCATTAGCAGCCATCGTTTGCATTTCGTTTACTTTACTTTGGCCATGCAAAACTATTACACCTATCAGAATACATATTACAATAAACAGCTTCGTTAATTGCTTACAAATGGTCATCATAATATCCTCACTTTACTTATTTATTAGCTTGAGATCACTCTTTGTACTAGATTACTTCTTCACTCACATTACCATATAAACCCAATAAACACAATCGAATACTATATTAACTTTACAGCTTAAACTTCTCCGCTTATATGCAACTTAATACGCATAAATATTCTGTCCGTATCAATATTATGATTGATGTTATATTTGTTTTTAACTAAAATTTCAACCTTATTTTCATAGTTAATCATTTCTATAATAATTAGCTTTCTTCCATAATTCAAAGCATTCTTGATTATATTTTGTATCACTCTCTTAATGCCTGCTTCATTTGCCCAAATTAGACAGTTCTCATCTGGAATTGTTACCAATGGATCTATATCTCTTTTTTAAAGTCCTCATAAAATGAAAAGATTGAGTCATATAACAACTTATTAATATTGCATTCTTCAATTATTAGTTTATAAAATTCATTTTGCAGCTTTAGTTTTTGTTTCTTTCAATTGATTATCTTTTCTCTTATAATTAGCCTCCAATAGCTTCTGCTTTTTCAGAATATCATTAAGACAATCAGAAAGTTTCCTTATCTCTTTAAAGTCAACTTCTGTTGAATAATCTTATTTGTATCACTTTTTTCAATAAATTTAAGCTGACGGCAGATTAAACGAATCTGCCGCCTGTATAGAAACAATACGCTTTGTTGTTAATGTGTGGGTTGTTTACCCCTATAAAATGTTATTAATGATGCGCCAGTTAACATCATTCTTAAGAATAAAACTATTCAAATAGTTCCCTTGAAGCTTCAACAACTTCTGCTCGAGTTTTCTGACCGCAATATATCATCCATAATATAACGTTCCCTTTTCTTACAACCAGTCCAAAATAATTTTCATCATTTGCTTGTGATGGTATATAATAAACCTTATCCAATCCATTGCAATTAAGCTTTTCAACCGGGATTTTTTCATCTGGCAAGCGCATAAAATAATTCTCTGCCTTATGCAATACATCTGAAAGCGCACCTTTCACCATAAAGGATGGATATACCTTATAATAATTTGTACGAATAGAAGGTGTATAAGTCTCCCCTTCCCAAGTCATATTTTCCTGTGCAAATTCTTCATTTATTTCATATTCTTTCATAAATACATTATATTTGACGCTTACATTGCTCAAAGGATGTTTACTATATTTTAAGTAATCTGTGCGGATTACCGGTGATTCAAGCTTCTCGATATCATTCAACCGAACAACTGGAAGCTCTGTAGTGAGTTTAAGCTCATAGTTTGAACTACCAGTAATAGCTCCAACTAAAGTTCGTATATTGCAGGTAATAGAAGCAAGACATAAGATTAGTGCAACAGCTGAAATTGTATATATAATGATTTTACTTGCCGATCGCTTCTTCCACTGCTCATGATGATTGATATAAAAGCCCATCTGGAGTCTTTTCTTTATTTGAATAAGCGTTTGCATCTGCCTAACAATTTCAAATAAAATGTAAAACATAAGTGCAATATTAATAATAAAAATAAAATTGTTCTCTAATAGATTTAATACCGGTGTTCCACTAATCATCGTTACCAAAGCTGAAAGTGTGATCATAATCAACAACAATGCTATCTCAAATGAAATCAGCCTCACGAACATCTTACATGATTTCCGGAGTGTATAACTCTGCTCTTCCGGATCCGTATGTATTTCCACCAAAGTATCAGAAGCTGCTGCCCGAAATATATGAATTCCCTTAATGGAGCATACATAACTCCAACCTGACATTTCATACATTTCTCGCATTTCATTATTCAATACCTTCTCTCCAAATTCAATGCGATATTCCATATCAGCTGGTTCATTTACCTTAAAAATATTGTAACTCTGGCTCATACCAGCTAAAAAAAGACCCTCTTTTGCCATGTCTGACAGATAGCTCTCCATTTTACCAATATCATATATGCTGATGGTACGAAACTTCTTTACTATCATAGCTACTCCTCCTCTAAAAAAGCTCCATCATTTAACATCATTTTTAAACGCTGATATTCTACTTTTAAAGCAATTTCCCCTTGCATTGTCAGTTCATACGTTTTCCTTCTGCCATCATCTTGCTTTATTTTTAGCAGGTTCTCTTTCAGTAGTCTAGTAAGTACTCCATACAAAGTACCCGGCCCCATTTCAATACGCCCACCGGATAGTTCCTTAATATCTATCATCAGCTGATAACCATGCGTTGGTTTACTAAGTGCCAATAGTACATAATACATGGCTTCTGTCATAGGTCCTTCTTGATATGGCATATTTTCTCCTCCTGTTTAGTATGTGTAACGTTATTATGTGTAACGATATATCGTTACACATAATATATCATTTACTTAAGCTATTGTAAATAAAAATCTCCATCACCTGACGGCAATGGAGAAATGTAAACGACTATTTTTCATTTGTTTTACATATTTTAAATTCTACCTTTACCACGAACACATCATCATCTACTTTTATATTAAAATGTCCACCACAGGCCTCGGTATAAGTTTTAGCAATTGCCAGCCCTAAACCATTCCCAGTAGTTGTTCGTGCTTTATCTGCTCTTGTAAAACGCTCTACAATCTCAACTTTTGAAAAATTCATTTCATAATTTGCAACATTTTTAATTGTTAAAATAATGAGATCGGCATTAACAATAGTTGAAATTATAATTCTGGAGCCCGATAGAGAATATTTAATTGCATTCTCTATCAAATTCTGACATACACGATACATAGAGGCGCTATCCGCTTTAAAATCGGTAGATTCTTCTGTCAGGGAAAGCTTTATTATTTTATCATTACTCTTTATTACATGATCCATATCCGCTATTATTTGCATTACCAATCGGTTCATATTGATCGTTTCCATATGTAAATCCATATTTCCGCTTGCAGTTTTAGCCAAATCAAACAAGCTCTGAATCATTTCGTTTAGTTTCTCTGCCTTGTCTGCGATACCCGTCACATAATCTTTCATAATTTCAGAGAGTTCTTCCTTCTTCATCAGATCAATATATCCGACCATTGATGTCAACGGTGTTTTTAAATCATGCGAAACATTAGTAATAAGCTCTATTTTCATCTTTTCATCCCGCACTTTATCTGCAATTGCCCGTGACGTGATATTGCCCAAATTCACAAGAGCTTCACCATAATTAAAAAACGGTTCCTTCTCACTAAACGGATTGCTGATATGCAGATTATCATCCGAGATTAATTCCAACATCATCTCAAGTTTTCTAATTTGTAGTTCCTTCTGACTATAGTAATTTATTATATGAAAACAAACGATAATTTCATAACAAATAGGTATAACTAAATAAATAAACCATAAAATATAAGTTAGCTTGTCATATAAAACAAGACTCTGCTCAAATGTATCATATCCATTTCTCGTGCCAAAGTTTAATATAAACAAACTTAGCAGATAATATGGAATTATCGGAATCTGAAGTTTACCGATTCGCTGTTTTAAAGCTTTATTATTTTCTAATGCCTTATTCTGTTGCTGCATTGTATTCCACTTATGAAAAACCTTATTAATTCCAGTAATAAGCATCCCTATAAGGCTTATAAACATAAATACAAAAACACTAGCATTATATTCATTATAAATAGCATCTTGAAATAATATCGCTAATGTTATAAAAAAAACCATCCCGCATATTATAAAAACTGCTGTTTCAATTTCTGATTTTTTCGATCTTATATCCAATTCCCCACACCACCTTCAAATATTTTGGGTTCTTCGTGTTTACTTCTATTTTCTCTCTAATTCTCCTGATATGTACCATAACTGTATTTTCTACAGCAAAGCAATTTTCATCATCCCATACTTTTTTATATATCTCCTCTGCCGAGAATACTCTTCCAGCATTTTTTATAAGAAGCTCCATAATATTGTATTCTTTTGCTGTTAGATTTACCTCCGTTCCATTTACAATTGCTGTTTTTGAAGATGTATCCAGTACCAAATCACCATTGACTATTTTATCCTTAGTATTTTGAGGTTTACCTTCAGTCCAGACCAGATAGCGTCGCAACTGAGCCTGTACTCTTGCCACCAATTCAGCTGTATTAAATGGTTTCGTAATATAATCATCCGCTCCCATAACCAGGCCTGAAACCTTATCACTTTCCTCTGTCTTTGCAGATAAAATTATGATTGGTATTTTCTTATGTTCACGTATCTTCATCATTGCTGTCAATCCATTCATCCTTGGCATCATAACGTCAAGAAGAATTAAATCCATCGGACTATCCTTTATCATTTCCAGCGCTTCTATACCATCATAAGCTTTTATAACCTCATAACCTTCACATTCCAATAATTTTGATAATGTATAAATTATCTCCTTGTTATCATCTACTAAAAGTATTTTCTGCTTATCCATTGCATTCTTTACAATATTCCTTTCATTGATTTGAACATCACCGGTGAAATTACAGCTTAATTATAAATATTATAAGCTGGCTTTATTATAAATAAAAATAATTTCATAAAAGTCAATATAATTCTTACAAATATCTTAACTTTTTACTATAGCGATAAATTAAGTGACATTCAACTGTTTTCAGTACCACCCTGCCCAAGCCGCTTTTAACCGCGCTACACAGTCCGGTATATCCTCAAGCTTGACACCGTGTTTCAAAGCCTTTTTGATTAACTCATCTTGTTTCACACTTTCAGAAAGCTCCAGTAAAAAATATTGACCAGTTTCAATAAGTCGACCGATTGCATATTGATTAACCAAAATGGTGTTGAGTATACAGCACAGACATTTTTTACAACCGGATGTCGTGAAACTACGATATCATTTTCATCAACGGAATCCGTCTGTATTTTTATTCCATTATAGTTATACAATAAAAAATGATTATCCTCAACTGTCCAAGTAGCGAATAATCATTTTTTATTCCTATATAAGAGCAAGCATAAGTTTTATGCTTATGATTCCTGTTACCTATATTATAAGCCTCTTTTAAATGAAAAGTAAAGGCTTCCCACGTTAATTTCTATTGCTTATCCCATGCTATTACCTCGTTAGTATAAGTAACGATGATGTAAGAAGAGATCAACTGCAAAATTCATTTATACATAAATAATCTTTGCGTCTCCAAAGCTTATATTCCCTCTTATTGTAATCACCGGCGAATTCTCGCTTACATTACTGCCCCTTCCATTCATATCTCCAAATAAGACATGAGCTTCATTAATGACATTCCATGTTTTCGGAATAAACAGGACAGCTTCACCAAAAGAAACACTTAAATTAATATCGGCTTTACCGGAAGGAATTAATGCATTATCAAAATATACTTTTAACTCCCCAAAGGAGCAACTGATATTAGCTTTCACAAAATTATCTGAATTTACGTATTTAATGCACTCTCCAAAACTTACGGAACATTCTACTATATTATCATCTTTGTCATTAATAACCCTGCTACTGAATGAATTGTGATGTTGGAAATTCCACCCCCAGTGATTGTGACCTTTAAATAATATCGAGAGACCAATACTTAATAGTAACGCAGTTAATAGAGCCGGCCAAGGTGTAAATTTCGTGATGTTTAACTGGTCAGCATAGATTATGCAAATCAGTGCTGATGGGAACATAATACCCCAAAAATTTAAATGAAGAATACTTATAACAATAATTCCTGATAAAACGACAGTCGCTACAATTTCAAACATGCTGATTCCTTCTAAGAATCCGAATTGATTCAAAATAATAAGTACGGCTGCTAATATAAATAACAAACCCCAAAAAACATTTCTATTTTTCATATACTTTTCCTCTTTTCCTCTAATCTAATTTTTAATGATTTATAATAGTATCTGGAGACATAAACTTGTTTGTGAGTATTATAAAACTGTATTTCACTGGAAGCTGTGAGGTTACGGGAGATAGAATAAATTTGATTGATATTGATTATCGTTGATTTTGATACCCTCATAAAGTATCCGGGCAGCATTTCTTCCAGCTCATATAAGCGGTAGGAGGTTTCGTAAACATCATTGACTGTATGCGCACTGATACAGCCGTCCATCGTTTCGAAAAATAGAATCTGTTCTAACGAAAGATAATATTCTACATTCCCTTTATGTAGCAGCAGCTGCTGTGACCCCTTGGAAAGTTCCATTAGAGTGTTATAGATTTTCTGTGTGTTCTCATCCAAGCTGCTACTCCGAATGATTACTTCGCCTTCTTCCAACCCTTCATCAATATCTATTCTAACCTTCAATTCCTCACCTCCATATTTCCATTATAATTATTCATAGAGAAATGTAAATAACTTAATGCTTACAGGTAAGTATAATAAAGTAAGTGGTTAAAAATTCGTGTTTTCCGATATGTTCTTATGACTTTTCTTTCATTACTTATTAATAATCAATACATGATAAAAATTACTTTGCCTAGAAGATATCCTGGAGAAGAGATGGAATTAAAATCAATTTCTCCGGATCAAGATATACCTTCCAAGGTAACGGTCGATCCTTTAGTTCCATCCATTTATCCCTAGACATTTCCCACTGCAACTGAAAATCCTTTGACCGAGCTGCAGGCTTTAAAGTGCTCAGATAAACGGTAATCCGGAAAGGGGCTTCACTAGTATAAACCGGCCATAAATCAAACACATTATTTCCCGACTCCTGTGCCCTCTGGATATGATTGGCTCGGATGCCGACATGAGATATATAGTTACTCTCCTTGCCTGACCACAGTTTAATTCCCCAATCCACGGCCTCTATCCTTCCATCCGGCAAATTTTTAATTGTAGAGATATTCTTGCAACCGGTGACCTGTGCCGCAGGAAGTGTATTCGGATGGGCAAAAATCTCCTCCTTGTTTCCCCATGCTTCTTTTCTACCATGAGCTATGACTAGAATCTTCTTACATACCCGATATGCCTCCTCCATGTTATGAGTTACAAATAAGGTGACTCCTGGGTATTCATCCAATGAATTGAGTAGCTGATTTACCATTTGGTTTCTTAAATATTCATCCAGAGCAGAAAAAGGTTCATCTAGTAGCAGAACTTCCGGCTCCACCACCAGAGCTCTGGCCAAAGCAACCCGCTGCTGCTGTCCTCCCGATAGCTGTGACGGATAACGGTTCTGCAATCCCCCAAGCTGCATCATGGCAATGGCTTGGCTCACCTTTTCTTCCCGCCTAGCGAAAGGTAAATTACTAAGAGAGAATTCAATATTTTTTCTCACAGTCATATGAGGATACAATGCATAATTTTGAAAAAGAAATCCAACCTTTCGCTGCTGACAGGGCAGATTGATTCCGCGCCTCGAGTCAAAAAGAACCCGATCACCTAGAACGATTATGCCCTCATCCGGTGTTTCAATGCCTGCGATGCATCTAAGGATCATACTTTTTCCAGAGCCTGAAGCGCCCAAGATACCCAAAATATCCTGATTTGCTTCGAAAGCAACCTCCAAGCAGAAGCCCTTAAGCTTCTTTTTAATATCAACCAATAGTCTCATGCTATTTCCCCCTCTTGCCGCAGATAAACTTCTGTTGATATTCCAGCCAATAATTCATAAGGAAAATGACAATCATTGAAATCCCTATGATCAGCACCACCCATATATAGGCTAAATTTTCTCTCCCACCCTCTACTGCAAAATAGATCGCTAATGGAATGGTCTGCGTCCTGCCAGGAATATTTCCTGCCAGCATAATTGTGGCGCCGAATTCACCCAGAGCTCTTGCAAATGCTAGAATCCCTCCTGCTACAACTCCCGGCCATGCTAGTGGAATACTGACTTTTAAAAAAACCTTCCACTCCGGCACACCCAAGGTTCTGGCAGCATAGAGAATATTTTGGTCGATCTGCTCGAATGCACCTTTTGCTGTCTTATACATCATAGGAAATGAAACTACCACTGCAGCAATAACAGTGGCACTCCATGAAAATATGATATTGGTATTAAAGTATTGAAGTATCCTTCCTACCGGTCCGTTTTTGCCCACCAATAGCAGAAGGAGAAACCCAACAACCGTAGGGGGCAGAACCAGAGGCAGGATAAAGAATCCATCCAATACCCCTTTCAGCTTTCCTCTATAGCCTGCCATCCAGTAGGCTGCCAATATTCCCAAGAAAAATGTGATTACGGATGCCGTTAGAGTAGTTTTTATAGATATAATGAAAGGTGATATATCAAAATTCATTGGCACAACCCCTTTCATTTTATTTTAAATCCATATTTTTTAAATACCGTCTTAGCCTTACTTCCCGTTAGGAATTTTAGAAATTCTTTGGCCGGCGTTGTATTCTTACTAGCTTTGATTACCGCACCCGGATATACAACAGGTGAATGAGATGATGCTGGTGCAGTGGCTGCTATTTTCACCTTATCTAAGATCAGCGCATCAGTTTTATATACGACACCAACATCTGCATTACCAGATTCTACCCAAGTCAAGACTTCACGGACATCTTTTGCATACACAGCCTTAGCTTTTACTGAACTCAGAATATTATAGTATGATAGGATTTGCTCTGCATACTGTCCTGCCGGTACGCTCGTGGGTTCCCCTAACGCGACGGTCTTGACTTTTTTACTACTCAAATCCTTGAAGCTCTTTACGGAAAGTTTGGAGTTTTGAGGTAAGATTAAAACAATATCATTGTATAACAGCGTCTTGACGGTACTGTTAATCAGTAATTTTTTAGATTTTAAGGCTTCCATCTGTTTGGTTGCAGCAGATAAGAACACATCCACCGGAGAGCCTTGTTCAATCTGCTGCTGAAGAGCTCCGGAAGAACCATAATTAAAGGTAAGTGAAACATTAGGCTTTTCCTTTTTATAAAGCTTTGTAATCTCCGTCATGACATCCGTCAGACTTGCCGCTGAAGAAATGGTCAAATTGACCTTTTTTGTGGTTTTACCATAAACATTCACTGCAAATAAGGAAATGAGAATTGCAAACATCAATACAACAGATATCCATTTTTTAAGATCCCTCATAATACCAGCTCCAATTTTTAAATTCATTACGTTTTGTTGTATCAAAGTATACTGGCAATTTTTTATCATTTCAATGCATTGAATTGTAGAAACAAAACTTAAAATATCTGATAATTTAGTCACTATGCATAATATTCACACACAACAAAAAAACAACCCTCAAAAGTGGTAACAAAGGTTGTTTTTTGGTTAGTATTTCATAGGTTTCACCTAAGCTCATATAATCAATGATATTTTGACTGTATGATATTTGTACTAATTCGTTATACAACTTTAATTTTTAGTGGAAAGGTCTTTTTCGTCCCATCCGCCAATTCTACATTTACATAAATCTTAGAGGTCCCTGCCTTTTTCCCGGTTATTTTACCGTTTAAATTTACTGTTGCTATCTTTTTATTATCAGAGCTGTATTTGATCTTTACTTCATCATAAATTCTTAATTGATCCTTGCTGTATTCATTTACTATTTTAAGTGTATCGGGTAATGTGATCTTTATCGCTGCTGTTTTACCCTTCTTAATCGTTTGCTTCGTCATGACAATTTTAATCTCATAAAGTTTATCCCAGCTTGTTGCATCCGTTATCTGAAAGCTTTTGATTATCGTACCGGAATATCCGCCGATTCCTGATATGATTACCGATGCTGAGCCTGGCATTACATTATTGGTATAATAAACCGTGTAGTCTACATTTTCCGTCAAACCCGAAATTGTGACAGCAGGTTTTTTCTCAGTCCCATCATAAGTATAATTTGTCTGGGATAATGCGGTAGTATATGTACTGATATCTATCGTTGGCAAAGATCCATTGCCTTGTGTTACAATAGGCGATGGTCCAGATATAGACGGACTTGATACATACCAATAGGATTCTCCATCCTTAACCTGTACTAATGCTGAGGAATTAGGTATTCTGCCTGATAAAATAGCTTCAGCTGGATCGGCACTATAAAACAACCCCTCCGTATAATCTGTAAGCATGACTGCATGGGATCTGGGCGAGCGTTTCTGATCATATAATACAATTCCTTCCGGATGCTTATTTAATAATGAGATCGATTCATTTACCGGATCGGATCCGAATGCCATTTTATTTACCGTGATCCCCGCGTATGTAAACGTATATCTTAGACCCACTCCATCAATCCATGCCTTTTCCTTAACTTTATCTACTGTAATATCTGCCCAGCCTGTATTTCCAGACAACATTGCTGCCCTGCGGATCAACATCGTCGCTGCAACCAGAGTACATTGCTTGTCTCCATTTTTCTGTTTTAAAAAAACTTCTGGTTTGTTGATTTCATCAAAGGTTACTGCTTTTACTTCATGTATAAAACAATTGTTTAATCCACTTATTTCAAGTATCGTAATTAGTATCGAAAAAATCATAGCTATCATAAGTTTCTTAATCAATTTCATCCGGGCTCCTCCTATTTATCATTTGTTGTATAAACATTTCAATATTATTATAAAAAGCTGCTGCTCTGGCAACTTTCTATTAATTATTTTTAAAATCATACTAACGTTTACTGTCTTCACTCTTTTGATGCTTGTTAACCGTTTACTAATGAGTATTATTCTATCATATTCTCCACTTAATAACAATCTAGGATTACAGAAATATAGTAGGTAATGTTACCGTTAGCCTTACGGCCAAACTTTGGCTAATGATGTACTGCAT